>JAXHTA010000164.1:0-8064 GCA_034190285.1 Thermodesulfobacteriota bacterium
ATATCTGCAACTAAACCATGATTTGCTCTGTGGGAAAAGTTCTCAAGTTGCTTTTAAAGCTGGCGATGTCAGCATAGATGGGCGAAGTTCTATATACCCGCAAGCGGAATTGAATGGGTACTGCCCTCCTGTTAGGCGCAACCATGGTCGTCATCCTGAAGATGTCTGCGCCGTCTTCCAACCTGTCTTTCAATGAAAAAATCGCAGTAATACCAATCGAGGGAACCATTTCGGCTTCCCGAGAAATCACTTCAGAGCTGGTAAGGTTAAAAAAAGATAAGAAAATCAAAGCCATCATATTGAGGATCAACTCTCCCGGTGGAGCGGTAGGACCAACCCAGGAGATTTACGAAGAAGTTCGTAAAACCGCCAGGACAAAAAAAGTCATTGCGTCCATGGGTGGGGTGGCTGCATCAGGTGGCTATTACATAGCTGCCGCGGCCAACAAGATTGTGGCCAACCCCGGCACCATCACGGGTAGTATCGGCGTTATTATGGGGTTTGCCCGCTTCAGAGATCTACTCGACAAGATAGGCATTCAGTTTGAAATTGTGAAAAGTGGTGAGTTTAAAGACATCGGATCACCATACAGGAAGATGACCGAGCGGGAAAGAGAGCTGATTAACTCTGTAATAGGGGATATACAGGAACAGTTTGTAGAGGGAGTGGCCAGTGGCAGGAATCTCAGTGTTGAGGAAGTCCTAAAAATCGCTGACGGCCGAGTCTTATCCGGGACCCGGGCCAAGGGTTTGGGCCTTGTTGATGTCCTGGGTAACTTCCAGGATGCCGTGGAACTTGCCAAGGAGATGTCGGGTATCAAGGGAAATGTGATTCTGGTCTATCCCAAGAAAACCATGCTGGAATTATGGGACCTGTTCATCAAGACTGCCGTTGGTTCTGTTATCAACCTTTTTCAGAACACAGGCTCTCAGGGGTTGGAGTACAGATGGAGTGGTTTTATTGGCCAATGAGTCAGTTGCTTATTGAAGAGGATATTGTTTCCCGACTAGGGCGGGCTCGTTTTCACATGGGCATTAGTTATTGGAAGTTGCTGACATCCCCTTTCCCCTCTCGTATAACTTCCGGTATATTGCCAATCAATGAGACTACGCTGGAAGGGCTCGGGTAAAGCACTCCACCGTCAATGATAATATCGAGATATGACCCATAGAATTCTCTTATGGATTGGGGATCGTCATATCCTGCGCTGGTGCTTATAATTGGTCTGCCGAAGGTTTGCACGATACCCTGACAGATATTATTATCTGGGACACGGATACCTACACTCTTCCTCTTGGTGAGCATGATTTTTGGCACCAGCCTGGTACCCTCCAGGATAAAGGTGTATGGACCTGGGAGAAGCCGCTTCATGGTCTTGTATGCGTAATTAGAGACTATGGCATAGCGGCTTATGTCTTTTAGACCGTCGCATATTATGGAAAAGGGTTTTTTCAGAGGGCGGTTCTTTAAGTTATAGATTAGCTGTATCCCTCTCTTATTATAAAGGTCACATCCGATTCCGTAAAAAGTATCCGTAGGGTAGGCAATCAGCCCTCCCCTTTCCAGGACACCGCTTACATGATCGATCAGGCGCTGTTGGGGATTGACCGGATTAATGGTGAGCACCAAAACCTTTTTATTCGTACCTGAAGACCTGACTTTGACCATTTCTTAAAATCCAGGAGTGTTCTTGACATGGGCCTTGATTCATTAATGATTGCCTATTCTGTGTTATTCGGCCTTGCATTGGGAAGCTTCATGAATGTGTGTATCCATCGGATCCCGCTAAGAAAATCCATTATCAGTCCCCCGTCCAGCTGCCCATACTGCGGAGAAAGGATCAGATTCTACGACAATATACCTTTAATCAGCTACGTTCTCCTATTGGGAAAATGCAGGCACTGCCGCCACTTTCTTGCATGGCACTACCCGGTAGTAGAGGCCCTGACAGGATTACTGAGCCTTGTTTTGTTTATCAGATTTGGATTGAGTTATCAATATTTTCTCTTCCTTTTATTCAGCACCACGCTTTTAGTCATCAGCTTTATAGATATCCATCACAAGATTATACCGGATGCCCTCTCCCTCCCTGGGATTGCGGCAGGATGGACAACATCCGTTTTTCTTGGGAATATTAACTGGTTGGATTCCTTGATTGGAACCATCGCCGGCGGGGGATCTCTTTTTCTAGTGGGCTTTGTTTATGAACATCTCACAGGAAGGGAGGGTATGGGAGGAGGCGACGTGAAGCTGCTGGCCATGATCGGCGCATGGATGGGTTGGAGGCCTTTACCCCTAATCGTACTCATATCTTCCCTTACAGGTGCGATTATCGGATCCGCCTTTCTCTTGATGGCAGGCAAGGGATTTCGCTTCAGAATCCCCTTTGGTCCCTTTTTATCTCTGGGCGCCCTCCTCTATTTCTTCTTTGGACCTGAGCTAACGAGCCTGTATCTCCGTTTACTTCTATGAAGAGGCCTGAACTTGCGATTCCCCTTCTACAGTCTGCGAACAGGGATACTGAGTTATCTCGCCATGTTGCTCGTGTCCGCCATGCTCCTCATAAATGCTGTGATGCTTAGATTTGAGGAAAGAGACCGAATTCAGACCAAACTGCACACGGGCCGTTTACTCCTAGATGCATTGGAGCAGAAAGTAGGATATGAGGTTGTGAAGAGAAACGCAAGCTGGACTGACCTGGAATCGAATTTCACTTTCAGAAGGGAAATCAAACAATTACTGCGGTCGGGAGGGTTTTCAGACGTATCTTTAATTGACGCGGGAGGTACAAGAGTCTATGGCCTGGGGCCATCAGGTCATGGAGAGAAAGAGGCAATATCGATCTCCAGGGAGGCGCTAGTCACAGGAAAGTGGTCGTCCGCTTTTTATGGAAGCATGTGGGGTGTCTTCTGGCCTGCCCGTGAAAGGGTAAGGATGTCCTCCCCCATGCTTTATGAGGGACGTCTCGTGGGCGCTATCAGCATCTGTGCACACCTTGGACCTTTATACCAAGACCTGAGAGAATCACAAACCTCTATCCTGGTCTATATTTTCTTGAATACTATTATCCTTTGCTTGTTGGGGGTGTATCTTGTCTCCAGGGCCGTAGTCAAGCCAATCCGCAAACTCATGCGTATTACGAAGGAATTCAAAGAGGGGGAATCATTTCAACTCCCGGCTGATTCTCCCCGAAATGAAATCGGACAACTCTACCGCTCTTTGAATTTGATGCTCAAACGTCTTGAAGAAAACAAGAAAGACCTGGAGAGCCATATTTCTTCCCTGGAGAAGGCAAACAAGGAGATCAAAAGGGCCCAAAACGAGGTCATCAGGTCTGAGAAGCTTGCGTCTGTGGGTCGTCTTGCTACCGGTGTGGCTCACGAAATCGGCAACCCTATAGGGATTATCTTGGGCTACCTGGAATTGTTCAAGAGCGAAGGCCTGGAGGAAGAAGAAAGACAGGATTTTCTTGACCGCATAGAATCGGAGATAACGCGAATCAACCAGATCATCAGACAGCTTCTCGATTTTTCTCGGCCCTCAAGCGGCGAGGGTGAGCAAATCAGTGTCCATTACTTGCTGATGGACACGGTAAACATGCTAGAACCCCAGCCAATGATGGCCCACCTGCAGATAAGGCCTGTTCTTAAGGCCTCAAAGGACTCGGTTTGGGCAGAGCCCAACCAGCTAAGGCAGGTCTTCATAAACATTATTATGAATTCTGCCGATGCCATGGCAGGCGATGAGATCTCGTTTGACAAAACCACGGCCAATACTCTGAGCATCGAGACTATTGATATGGAAGATTCCATTAAACTCAGTTTTACGGATTCGGGACCTGGCATTCCCCAGGAACAACTTGTTGACATTTTTGATCCCTTTCACACAACCAAAGATCCTGGCAGAGGGACCGGCTTAGGCCTATCGGTCTGTCACAGGATCATAGAAGATTTAGGAGGGGCCATCCGTGCTGAGAGCGCCCCTGGGAAGGGAGCGACGATCATTATTGACATACCCCTCCATCGGATTAAGGCCGACCGTCAGGATGAACTACCACAAAAAGCATAGAGTTGCTCACATTGTCAATCACCCCTACCCTGCCGTCACCCTTTAAGGGTAGGGTCTGGGCGGAAGTAAACTGATGAGATATCTATCAGCGATCACGTCATTCAGCAAACAGATTTGTGCTCTGGGTTAAATCATGCCTCAACAACGTGTGCTTATCATTGATGATGAAAAAAACATGAGGCATATGCTGGAGACCTTGCTCGAAAAGGCCGGTTACACGGTCGAAAGTGCGGCCGACGGCCTGGAGGGCCTTCTGTGCATGGAGAGGTCTGATTTTGACGTCGTCCTTTGTGACATAAAGATGCCACGTATGGATGGAATGACCTTTCTGAAAAATGCGCAGGAAAAGCACGGTGAGAAAACCTATATCATGATGTCCGCTTACGGAACAGTTGAGATTGCCCTGTCGGCTATGAAGGAAGGAGCCTACGATTATATATCCAAGCCTTTCAAGACCGACGAGGTCCTCTTGACCTTGAAGAAGGCTGAAGAACGAGAGAGGCTAAAACAGGAAAACCTTATACTGAAAACAAGGATCAGCGAGGTCGAGCAGAAGTACGCTTTCGGCAACATCATCGCTAGAAGTGAGGCAATGGCGCATGTCTTTGATCTTGTCAGCAGGGTGGCTGAGCACAAGACTACTGTCCTCGTTACCGGGGAGAGCGGGACCGGCAAGGAGTTAGTTGCCAGGGCCATCCATTCAAACGGCCCCAGGTCATCAAAGGCCATGGTGACCATAAACTGTGGCGGTATTCCTGAGAACCTCCTTGAAAGCGAATTGTTCGGCTACAAGAAAGGGGCTTTTACGGACGCAGTTAAGGATAAACCGGGCCATTTTGAAGAGGCGGATGGGGGAACGATCTTTATGGATGAAATAGGAGAACTTCCGCTGCCATTGCAGGTAAAACTTCTGCGAGTTCTCCAGGAAGAAGAAATAACCCCTCTGGGAGGGATAGGCTCGAAAAAAGTTGACGTTAGAGCCATCGCAGCCACGGCAAGAGACCTTGGCAGAGAGGTTGAAGAAGGCAGATTCCGTGAGGACCTATTCTACCGCATTAATGTCATGCCCATTCACCTTCCACCTTTAAGAGAAAGAACGGGGGATATTCCCCTTCTCGTGGGTTATTTCATCGAACTCTTTAACAAGAAATTGGGAAAAAGCATTGAGGGCCTCTCTGCGGAAGCAATGCCCATTCTTATGCAGTACTCCTGGCCAGGAAATGTGAGAGAACTGGAAAACACCATTGAAAGGGCTGTGCTGCTCGCTACAGGAAGGTGGATCACGCCTGCTGGACTACCCTCTAATATAGCCCAGGCCAAGAAAAAACCCTTATACCTTGATTTAAGCGAGGACCTTTCCATAAAGAAGACTTCAAAGCTCCTGGAGCGCAATCTCATCGAAAAGGCCCTGAAACTCACGGGAGGAAACCGTACCCAGGCTGCTAAGATCTTGGAGATCAGCCGCCCAATGCTGACTGCCAAAATCAAGACCTACAAACTGGACGTATAACTGTATTCCAGGCCCTCAACGCAACCTTAGGGTTATAGCCATCTGAGCTGTAAACGCCGTTAGTGTCTTTGGCCTATCAATCCAGATGATATTGTAGAATTTGCCCTCTTCACCACTCTGGAGGTGGCCCTGGACATGGCCCTGAAAGCAAATGAAAAACTATCCGATGATCCGAATGTAATGGATACGCTGGGCCGGATATACTATAATAAATGGAAATACTGGCTATATTCTAACGAGGGTCTTAGCGACAATACCAAGAAGGAGTTTTAGACAGACTTAATAAGATTAATGCAATTGCCCATTATCACCTGGGCCTGACCTATATCAATGAAATATCTTTCGTTTAAAATCCTTATTCTGTGTATACTTCTGCCCCCGGTTCTTTACATCTTGACTGTCCAATCGGTCGAGAAAAACCTTAAGGTCAGGTACTTAAGGGAAATAGAAAATAGTTGTATAGGTGATACACGTCCTTTGTTTGATGGCAGCGTTCGGCTGCAAGATGCTGTCAATGAGAATATCAATTTGTTTTTACAGAACAAGGCTCTAATATCCTATGGTGCCAAGGTTAACATAGCCGTTGCAACAAAACAAGGCACAATATTGTACCCTGCGCCTTTCGAAGAGGAACAAGCGTCTCTTCTGCCGTCCGACCCCATCCGAGTGGCATCCGACAATTATAGCCTTATGAATGAAGGCCTTGCGGTACGGGTTGAATTAAAGCTTGAACACAACACACTCCTTTCAAATGCTTTTCTTAGCGTTTACGTTTTTGCCTCCGTGTTGGCACTGTATCTTTATTACAAAGCCGGCCTCAGGAAGGTTAGAATTGAGGAACTTGAAAAAAGCGCTGAGATTGAGCGGCTCGTGAATACAAAAGAGATATATGCCGACAATCTAATTGCTCTGGAGAAGGAAAAGGGAAATCTTTCCGCTAAATATGAGCAGATAAGAAAAGAACTCAAAAACGAGAAAGTCAGGGCTACCAGTAACGAGGATGAAATGATAGCCGAAATTGTTTCCCTTGAAGAAAAGATGAAAACGAATCTTGCACTTCAGGATAAGCAACGCAATGAAATTGATGCCCTAAAAGAAAAAATCAAACGTTCTGAAGGAGGAAAGCCAAAAGCTAAGAACTTTAATGCTGTACAGAAACGATTCAAGACTCTCTACAAGAAAATTTCCATCAACGAAAGGGCAATTACCGGATTCATGGAACTTACCGATGATCTGAAAATAAAAAGCGAGGAGATCATTCACCAGCTTAATGAGGACCCAGGGCTTGTGCCAGTCAAGAGGAAGGTGTTTGGGGCAAAAAGCCGGGAAAAAGTTCTGGAGGTTATCTTTGCTTACAAGGGACGCCTATATTTCCGCAAGCCGAAGGATAGTAAAATCGAAATCCTTGCCCTGGGGACCAAGAATACCCAGGCCAAGGAGCTGGAGTTTCTTTCTAAGCTATAAGAATAGAGAACTCCCCCCTTGTGGAGTTATTGTCAAGAGTTGTGTATGGAGCATTAGGCGGCGATCCGGTTTTTTTCTATACCATTGACAAATATTACACCTCTAATTACCTCTGCCAGTTTTTTTGAGCTGTGGAGACGCTGCCGTCTTTTCTGAGTACATTGACAAAGTTTAAATGCCATAGTTACGACGGTCTTTGAAGAAAAGCAGTTCCTTACCTTTGCCGTGCGCAATCTGACAGTTGCAAATGTTGATTCTATGGGATTTGTAGTGCGTATGTGCCTCCGGTGTTCTGCGGGAAAGTCATAAAACATTAACAATACTTCGCGGTCCTTTTCCAGACATTCAGTCGCCTTGGGATTTTTATCTTCGTATATGCTGATAAAATCATCAAAATGCTTTTCGGCTTCTGCCTTATCAAAAGCCATCCAAATCTGATGGAGTTTATCCTTGGCTTTTACCTGAAGGCTCTTTGGTAATCTATCCAAAATATTAGCTGTTTTATGCACCCAGCATCCCTGCCAACGGGTATTATGATACATCTTCGCAAGGGCCTTCCAGAATCCCGGGGCGCCGTAACCAATCGCCAATTTCGTAGTGTACTTAAAACCCTCTATGCTTCAAGTCAAGAAGCACTTCTGTCCAGGACAGTTCGCTCTCCCTGAAGCCGCTGTCAAGGGCGAGCAATTCCTTTTTGCCGTCTTCTGTCGCTCCAATGATCATAAGAAGGCATTGCTTTTCTTCCATACGAACATTGCAGTATATACCGTCAGCCCAAATATATACATAAGGGGGCAATAAGGCAGACGTAAACCGAACAGGTACCGATTCATGATCCGGTTGGCGATCCCGAGCACGAGGAACCTTAACCTCTACCGGACCAATTCCGGTTTGAATCTCACGCTCAGGAAGATAGCCGTTACGGACCACCCTTCGCCGGTCCTGCCTGTCTCTGAGATTCTTGTACTGGGACAAAAAGCCTTCTATTTCTGCTTCTAAGGCTTAGGCCGATAACTTCCTGG
>JAXHTA010000165.1:0-8017 GCA_034190285.1 Thermodesulfobacteriota bacterium
GCCTCACACATAACCTGGGCGGCTTCCCCAACAGAAATGTGGTGAGCATATCCATTCTTGGAAAATAATATACGTCTCTCTTTAGGAGACATACTGGTGTGAAAGGCACCTAATATCTAGGCGAATGACTGATCGACATATTGAATTACGAGACATATTTCTCAAGTTTGGAGGGTTGACAGCGGTCCATGGTGTGGATCTTCACCTCAATAAGGGAGAGATATTGGGATTGATTGGTCCGAATGGGGCGGGCAAGACATGTATCATCAATTGCATCAGCGGTTTTTATCGGCCTCAAAAGGGATCTATATTATTTAGAAACAATGAACTGACCAAGACCCCTGTTCATTCAATTGCGGGCCTGGGGATTTCCAGGACTTTTCAGAATATAGAGCTCTATACTGGTCTTACTACCCTAGAAAATCTCATGGCTGCCAGGCATATTCTCTTAAAATACGGTATCTTAGCCGGGACGGTATTTTTCGGGAAGGCCAAGAGAGAGGAGTTGCGCCATAGGAGAACAGTGGAAGAGGTCATCAAACTCTTGGAGATTGAGGATATAAGAAATCAGCACGTAGGCGCGCTCCCTTATGGCCTGAGGAAACGTGTGGAGTTGGGCAGGGCCTTGGTCCAGGAGCCGGAGATTCTTCTGTTGGATGAGCCCATGGCCGGAATGAACCTGGAGGAAAAGGAAGATATGGTTCGGTTCATTCTTGATATTCATGACCTCAGGGGAACTTCCATTCTCCTGGTGGAACATGATATGGGCGTAGTCATGGATATAGCCGACCGACTGGTGGTTCTTGATTTCGGCATAAAAATAGCCGAGGGGAAACCGGAGGTCATTCGAAAGGACCCACAAGTTTTAAAAGCATATTTAGGCCGGGCACACTGACAAGTGTCCATTCCATACATAAATGATTTTGGACGAACGCTGCGTTATTGGAAAAATAATCCTCACAATATGTGACATTGACCTCCGGTTATTTTTTCCCATGCCATGATCTCGAACAAAAATCCTCATCTATGGGTGGCCACTTCATAAGGACCCGGGAAACGGAAAGGTTATCTTTTGAGCGAATCTGATACAATTCCTAAAATCCTTGTTCAACAATACAAGAAGCATGGCAACAGTAAAGTTGCAATGCGCAAGAAGGACTATGGGATCTGGAACGAATACACTTGGGCGGACGTCTATGAGCATGTGGTGAACATAGCCCATGGATTGTCATCTCTCGGTCTCGGCCGCAACGACAAGGTCTGTATCCTGGGTGATAATGATCCTGAATGGTTTTGGGCCGAACTGGGTGCCCAGTGCGTCGGAGGGGTGGCTATAGGCATTTTTATTGATTGTGTCCCTTCGGAAGTCAAGTACTTCGTTGAGCACTCAGACTCGAAGTTTATTTTTGCCCGAGATCAGGAGCAGGTAGACAAGGTCCTGAGCATACAGGAAGAGTTGCCCAACTTAGTCAAAATAATCCACTGGGACCCCAGAGGCCTGTGGTTTTATAATGAACCAAGACTGATGAGCATCGAGGAACTCGAAGAAACGGGAAAGAAACATCGGGAGGATCACCCTGCCTTTTTTGAGGAAAGCGTTTCTAAGGGCAAGGAATCAGACGTGGCTGTATTGTGCTACACCTCAGGGACAACAGGACTGCCCAAAGGGGCTATGTTGTCTTACAGGAACATGATGGCCCTCTATGAACAGATTTCAAAGGTGGAGAAATTTAATGACGGAGACACCTACCTCTCCTATATCTCTCCTGCCTGGATGACGGAACAGATGCTTGCCTTTGCATGCGGGATAACGGTGCCTTTTGTCATAAATTTCCCGGAAAAGCCCGAAACCGTGCAGGAAGACGTTCGTAATGTGGGGCCTCAGCTGATCTTTTACGGTGCAAGGCTCTGGGAAAATCTCGCGGCTGTTATTCAAGTAAGGATCATCGATACGACCCCCCTGAAAAGGATTTGCTATAACATGGCCCTCAAGATCGGTTACAAGAAAGTCAATTGCCTTGAGGAGAACAAGGAGCCGGGTCTTGGGCTAAGATTGCTGGTTTTTTTGTCCGACTTTATTGTGATGAGGCCTCTCCGGGATGGGGTCGGTCTGTCCAGGGCGAGATCCTGTTTTACCGCAGGAGCCGCTATTAGTCCTGACATCATGAAGCTTTTCCACGCCACAGGGATAAATCTCAAAAACATTTATGGCAGTACGGAGGGCGGGATTATGACCTGGCATAGGAATGGAGACGTCAGACCCGAGACGGTCGGGCCTGCTATGCCGGGCGTTGAGTTGAGGATCTCTGAAGAGGGAGAGATTCAATGCAAGAGTGATGCCGTATTTGAGGGTTACTACAAAAATCCTGAAGCAACCGCCAAGAAGATAAAAGATGGTTATTTCTGTACCGAAGATGCCGGATATCTTGATGAAAACAACCACCTCATTTATTACGACCGTATCGAGGACATGGTCGATCTAGCAGATGGCACCAAGTTCTCGCCTCAATACGTTGAGATCAGACTTCGATTCAGTGTTTACATCAAAGATGTCATTACTATTGTGGGGAAAGGGAAGCCCTTCGTGATCTGCCTGATCACTATGGATTACGACAATGTAGCTAAATGGGCGGAAGCCAGAAGAATAGTGTTTACTACCTATGCCGATCTTTCCCAGAAAGAGCCTATTCGTCGGCTCATTGGGGAGGAGGTCGTTCGGGTCAACCGGACATTGCCCGAAGCAGCTCGTATAAAAAAATATGTCGTCCTGCACAAGGAGTTTGATGCTGACGAGGCTGAGATGACACGAACCCGAAAGTTGAAACGAAGTCCGATAGAGGAAAAGTATGGCGACCTGATAGAATCGATGTATGGAGAGGAAGACTCATTCAGGTTGGAATCTGAAGTAAAATACCAGGATGGAAAAGTGGGTAAAATCAGCACAGTCCTGGCCATCAATCGCACTTAAGAAGTTGTTTGCACCGGATTAAGTCATAACGAGGAGAGGTTATCGATTATGTGGAGACCATGCGGAGTAATGGATATCAACTATTCTCAGGATATCACCATTTTTCGGACCGGTCTTCAAAAAGTGTCATTTCTGCTGCTTATCCTGATTGCATACATCTGCCCCGTCATCTTTTTCCCGGAAAATCTCCTGGCCATGCTTATCCTCATGGTTATCACGATCATTCCAATGCAGGGTCTGAATATCATAACCGGATTTTGTGGTCAGATTGCACTTGGTCAATCGGCCTTTATGGCTGTCGGGGGATATGCGGCGGCGAAACTGGCTGTAGGACTCAACGTGCCATTTATCGTGGCACTCCCTCTATCAGGCCTTGTAGCCGCTGGGATCGGTATGATATTCGGGCTTCCCTCTCTGAGGGTCAGGGGTTTTTATCTCGCCCTGGCCACCATAGCCGCCCAGTTTATTATCATTTGGGGGATATTCCATGGGGGCAAATTTACTGGTGGTATCTATGGCCTCCAGCTTCCAGAGGCGAGTATCCTAGGTTTTGTCTTTGATACGGATGTGCGATTCTACGTCCTTGCTCTTACTGTCCTTCTAAGCATGTCTTTCCTCGCGAAAAGCATTGAAAGAAGCAAGCTGGGCAGGGCATTTATAGCGGTGAGGGATAATGATCTTGCCGCAGAGGTGATGGGCATCAATGTCTACCAATATAAGCTTCTGGCCTTTTTTATGGGTTCTTTTTACGCTGGTATTGCCGGGGCCTTGTGGGCCCATTATGTGACCGTTGTTCATCCCGAGCAGTTCTCCTTGATGGATTCCATCTGGTATTTGGGGTTTTTGGTTGTCGGGGGTTTAGGGAGCGCTTTAGGGCCGATTGCCGGTGGAGTGATCTTCGTCGGTCTAAAAGAGATTTTGGCGACCATAACACCCATTATCGGAGGTATGATCCCGGCCCTGACCGAGACTATTTCTGCTTCGTTAGCCCTCATGGCTTATGCGCTGGTGATCATGATCTTTCTGATATTTGAGCCAAGAGGTGTTGATCATAGAATACAGTTGCTGAAGACTTATTATAGACGCTGGCCTTTTGCAAAATAATGGGCATGTGAGGAACTGAGTGTATGATGATATTTTTAGAGACGGTCATAACCGGAATTGTTGTAGGCAGCCTTTACAGCCTGGTCGCGCTGGGAATTGTAATCATTTACAAGTCGACCCATGTGTTTAATTTTGCCCATGGTGAAATACTGATGTTAGGGAGTTTCGTGGCCTGGACATCTTTGGTGCACTTCGGGATACCAATATGGTTGACCGTGCCCATTGTCTTGGCGTTTGCTATTCTTCTCGGGACGGCTATAGAATATTTGCTCATGCGGCCTATGGTTGGACAGCCGATACTTTCCATGATCATTGTCACGCTCGGTTTAGGGGCCTTCTTGACCGGCGCAGGAAACCTCTGGTGGGGCAAGGAAGATTACTACCTCCTTCCGGAGATCATCTCAAGGGAGCCTATCACTTTTGCCGCTATGAATTTATCAAGACAACATATTGTCGCGTTTTGTTTGAGTCTCCTTTTTTTTGCCGTATTTACCCTGTTTTTTCGGTATACGAAATGGGGGCTGGAGATGCAGGCGGTGGCCAATGACCATCAGGCAGCCCGAAGCACCGGCATAAGCACAAAATTGGTTTTTGCCCTCTCGTGGATAATTGCCACGATAGTCGCTATTGCCGCCGGAGTTCTCTTAGGTTCCATGAACGGTGTCACCCTGGACATGTCTGTGATTGCTATTAAGGCTTTTCCGGTGATCATCCTCGGGGGCTTGGAATCTATCTCTGGCGTGTTGATCGCCGGTCCTCTTGTCGGCGTGTTGGAATATCTTGCAGGAAGATACCTTGATCCATACGTGGGGGGAGGAGCCATGGATGTTGCTCCCTTTGTCATCTTGATCCTCATCCTGGTGATCAGGCCCTATGGCCTTTTCGGGCTGAAGAGAATAGAGCGAATCTGATTAAGAAGAGAGAAAATGCTGAAAGTCAACAATATCGAAGTCGTATACAATGAGGTTATACTAGTCCTGAGGGGGGTATTTCTCGAAGTTCCGGATGGGAAAATAGTGACTCTGTTGGGTGCCAATGGGGCCGGGAAGAGTACGCTCCTGAAAGCTGTTTCCGGCATGCTCAATACGGAGCTTGGTGAGGTGACGGATGGGTTTATCGAATTCAATGGCATGAACATTACCAATTGTACACCCGAAGAAATCGTAAGAAAAGGGGTTGTTCAGGTCCTGGAGGGCCGGCGACTCTTTGACTATCTCACGGTAGAGCAGAATCTGAAGGTCTCTGCGCGGGCCAGAAAAGGTAATTATTCGGCCAAGAAGAAACTGGAATTGGTTTATGAACTCTTTCCTAGGATGAAAAGACTCCGTAAGAATATCAGCGGATACTGCTCAGGGGGAGAACAGCAGATGGTCGTTATAGGTCGGGCCTTGATGGGGGACCCGGATATTATGTTGCTTGACGAGCCTTCTATAGGGTTGAGCCCGCTGGTTACTGAAGAGATATTCGAGGTCATCAAATCGATTCATCGAGAAGAGAAGATTGACATCCTCCTTGTCGAACAGAATGCGACGATGGCTTTGGATATGGCGGACTATGGGTATATCATGGAAAACGGCAGGATCGTTCTCGATGGGAAGGCCGCGACCCTGAAAGAGAACGAAGATATTAAGGAATTTTACCTCGGGCTTAGTCAGGTTGGGGAGAAGAAAAGCTATCGGGATGTCAAACACTATAAAAGAAGGAAAAGGTGGCTTGGGTAGAATACCTTAGGTAGATCCAACAAAACACTTTAGACAAGGGAGACAGGATGATGAAAAAGAGATCGTTGATACATCTGGTGATCGCTATGTTTGTGGCCTCTTCAATGTCAATGCTTTTTCAGGGAACAGGGTCTACAGCCGTTGCCAAAGAAATAAAATGGGGCTGCTATACCGATTTGACCGGTCCCATTGCCACCACCGCTAATAACATGTGGGATGGTTTTCAGGCCTATCATGAATGGATGACAAAATATGATCCTATTCCGGGCATTACCATAAAGCTTTTATGGGAAGATACCGGCTATTCCGCACCGAAATACCTTACGGCCTTTAAGAAATTCAAATCCAAAGGCATGGCATTGGCCTACAATACTTCATCAACATGTAGTGTCACTCTCGGCCCGCTGCATAAGAAGAACAAGATTTCCTTGATCAGTTCAGGGGGATACAAGCCTGCTATAGTTCCTCCTGCGTATGAATTCGCCTCTCGTCCGCCTTATATAAACTATTTCGCGGGGGCGGCGATTCAGTTCTTGAAGGAATGGGAGGCCAAGGGAGAGAAGAGAAAGCCTCGTTTGATGTTCATTACATGGGATAACGCCTATGGAAGAGGCCCCATACCCGAAGGGGTTCCCTGGGCAAAAGAGAACGGCTTCGAAGTTCTTCCCTCCCAATTTTTTAGCACGCCTCGGCCTACAGACTTGAGCCTTCAACTATCAAAGGCCAAAACATTGGGCGCTGATCTGGTATATATGAATTCTCTGGCCGGACACTTCTCTGTCTTGCTCAAGGATGCCCAGAAAATGGGTCTTCAGGGCAAGATACAGTTTTGTGTGGGTTCAGGTGCTGGACAGCCTGAGCTGATCAGGCTTGCCGGAAGCGCAGCAGAAGGGGCATGGTCTATGAATCCTTATCCTTCCTGGCCAAATGAGAGCAAAGGTTATAAATGGGTAGTCGAAGAGTTTGAGAGACAAGGGAAAGATCTCAAAAGCGACGATACCTGCGCCGGCATCGGCTTTGCCCGCATAGGTTCCGAGGCCATTAGGGCCGCAGCCAAGAACGTCGGCCCGGAGAAGGTCGATAAAAGGGCGATATACGATGCCCTATGTAATATGAAGAACTTGGATATGTGGGGACTACAGCCGAATGTCAGTTTCGCTCCTGATTTGAGGATCCCTTATAACTATATGTATGTCTTGGAAGTCAAAGATCAGAAATGGCGCGATAGGGCCTATGTCAAGGTCCCGTGGTTTTCAGGGAAATAAGGAGGGCGAACGAGCACATTGGGGTCTTCGGGGTGATCTGATAGGCATCGAATATTCCTCAGGCCGACTCCGCGGGTAACTTGGTTGTTACGGCAAACATCATGTGTCTTTCATCACGTCTACACACGGAATGCAGGTGATCGATGGGTAGAGTTTCCAGACTACTTTGGAAGCTCATGGTCCGCCATAAGTCGGTTAGGTGGTCTTTTTACAATATCATATCAGGGGTGGTATGATACCATGCCGAAAGAGACAATTGGACATAATGTCCAAGCTTAAACAGGTCACAAATTCCTGGATCGGTTTTTTGCTTTTTTTAAATAAAATGGAGGTGAAAAGATGGACTTGAATTTGGCAGGAAAGACAGTGATTATTACAGGCGGAGGATCAAACATCGGTCGTGCGATTTCTTTCCGTTTCGCAGAAGAGAGGGCCAATGTTGTCTTGGCGGATTATGATGCAAATCAAGCCAATAAGGTGGCCGATCAGATCAAGAAGAACGGAGGAGAAGCGCTCGTTATCCAGACGGATGTTAGGGATAATAATCAGGTCGTGAATATGGTCCAGCAGGCGACCGATTCTTTTGGACAGGTGGATATCCTGGTCAATAATGTCGGTGGCGGCGCTGTGGATAAGCTCTTTATCAGGCAGACGAGGGAAGAATGGGAGAACGTAATTGCTGTAACTTATTGGAGTGTGCTAAATTGCACAAGAGCGGTCCTTGACCAGATGATTGAACGAAAGAGCGGTGCCATCGTGAGCCTAGGCTCGGATGCCGGCAGGATGGGTGAATATAATGAGGCGGTCTATTCAGGCGCCAAAGGTGGAGTTATCGCCTTTACCAAGGCCGTAGCCAGGGAAGTCGGCAGGTATGGCATCAGGCTCAATGTCGTCTGCCCAGGCCTTACCGTTCCGCAGGATAAAGAGGCGATTGGTGAAAAGAGCCTATGGGGTGGCGG
>JAXHTA010000166.1:0-7996 GCA_034190285.1 Thermodesulfobacteriota bacterium
CTGGTACTTTCACCATCCCCCTTATGAAAAAGGTGGGATATCCTCCTACCAAGGCTGCGGCCATTGAAGTTGCAGCAAGCACCGATGGTCAATTGGCCCCTCCCATTATGGGGGCCGCCGCCTTTATAATTGCCGAATATGTGAATGTCCCCTATATCCAAGTGATAAAGGCCGCGGCCGTCCCGGCATTCGCTTCCTATGCCGCTCTTCTTTATATTTCCCATATAGAAGCGTCGAGGCTGGGGCTTAAAGGCATGTCCCGTGAGGAACTTCCCTCATTTTCTAAGAGTTTCTTGAACGGGGTCCATTATCTTGTCCCCATCGGATTCTTGCTCCATCAATTGATCGTATCGCGACATTCCCCTGAAGCAGCGGCTTTCAACGCCATCTGGGTAATGGCAATTGTCATGCTCTTACAGAATCCGGTAAAGGCTTACTTTGCCAGGCAGCCTCTTGGTCCGGCCTTCGGCCGCGGCGTTATCGACGTTTTTTCCGCGCTTGCCGCAGGGGGACGGAATATGGTGGGTGTGGCCATGGCAACGGCCGCAGCCGGTATCATTGTGGGTGTTGTGGCCATGGGCCTTGGGGGGCTTATCACACAGATTATTGACGCTATTTCCATGGGGAACATATATCTTATGCTCGTCATTACGGCCATCGCAAGTATGCTCATAGGTATGGGACTTCCAACCACCGCTACCTATATTGTTATGGCCTCTCTCACCGCGCCGGCAATAGTGAGCATTGGCAGCAACTATGGCTTTGTTGTCCCGCTGATGGCCGCGCACTTGTTTTGCTTTTTCTTCGGCATTTTGGCCGACGACACCCCTCCGGTGGGGCTAGCCGCTTATGCAGCCGCGGCTATTGCCAAGTCCAATCCCATCCACACGGGAATTCAGGGCTTCAAATACGACATCAGAACGGCCATCCTCCCTTTCATGTTCATCTTCAACCACGATCTGATCCTGCACAACGTCGATAGCTGGCTTAAGGGGTCCCTTATTCTTGCAATGACATGCATCGGGAACTTCGCATTTGTATCAGCTACCAGGGGCTGGTTCTTGACAAAAAACAGATTCTACGAGATTCCTCTGTTTCTGTCTGTAACATTGATTATGATGAGGCCGGACCTCATTGCCGTGCTATTGGGGGTTCCTTTCGAACAACGTTACCGGATGTATATTCTTGGTATGGCGATATGTGGAACTATATATCTATTACAGCGTGTAAGGATAAAAGACAATATTCATAAAAAGCGGAAAATTGTGTAGGGTCGGGCTTTATATCCAACTGCAAATCGGTGGCATATAAAATGCCGCCCTAAACTTAGATGTATTGGCTAAATATTATGCTCTGGTCCGTATCCCCTTGCTTGATAAACCCTGTTTTCAGAAAGAGACAGTTGAAAAAAGGGGCCTTACGAAAAACTAAAGAATCGGAGAAACAGAAATGGGAACAGGAGATTTGTTTCAGATGAAAGGAAAGGTGTCCCTGATTACAGGGGCGGGGAGTGGGCTGGGAAGGGTTTTCTGCACAAAAAGCCTGCGACTTTTCATGAGATGCCCCTGAAAGACTGGAACATGGTGGTCGGGATAAACTCGACCGGCGCATTTATGTGTGTACAGAAGGGGCTGAAACTGATGCTTCAACGCGAAAGCGGATCAATTATCAATATTGCCTCTGTAGCTGGAGTCGGGGGGTTGATCCAGACCTTTTGGCCGCGAGTAACTATGTCGCTACAAAGAGCGGCTTGATCGGTCTCACAAAGCAGGGCGCTGCCGAATATGGCTCTTAAGGCATCAGAGTAAATGTGATACCCCCCGGGTGGCATCTGGCAGCAAGGCTTGTCGAAGGCGCAGATACGATCAAATCCGAAGAGCAGGCCGTTACCCTTGCTGAAAGGATATCCGAATTGACACCAATGAGGAGGGCAGGCAACCCGGCGGAGCTTAGAGGATTGGCCCTTTACTTGGCTTCTGATGCCTCAAGCTTTGTAACCGGTGCTGTATTTATGCATGATGGTGGTTGGTCGTCCTGGTAGAGTTATTTGCGTCTGAACGAGGAATCCTCTTTTTCGTTCAGACGCGAATCAGGGTTCTGTCTTCTCTGTCACTTGTCAGCCTACCGCAGGGTTCCATTTTCCCCATTTTCTGTTGGAGAAATCCACATAAGATTCAACTGCCTTGACATGCCACCAATCCTTATTTCTGATACCGAGATCCTCAGCCACAACTCGTGCCGCTATAGTTCCGCTCAGAAGCCCCGTGTTCCCGGCGGCAGCACCAAGAGATTGGCTTATGTATAAACCCGGAACCGGGGTCCGCGGAGCCCCACATCCTGGGTAGGGCCGCGTGAGATAAAACTGTTCGGGCTTTAGTGCCCCTCCCCCCCAGGCACCCAATATAGCGCTAGGGTTTCTTCGGTAGTTATCCAGAGGTGTTGTAAGAAAGCGAGAAACCTTGGCTCGTTCAAAATTCGTCACATGTTCGGCAACCACTTTATCGATCTTGTCGCCGTATCCTTCTCTCAATTCATCCCAGTTTTCAAATCCTCCCTGTTCCGTGGGATCCGCGGGAAGATTCGCCCATAAGAGAATGGGAAACATACCAGGTGGTGCCTGTGTTGGATCTGCCACGCTAAACCCGTGGAAACAACCTGCAGCGCAGATTGGAGGGTCGGGCAACCTGTGAGCTTCGATATCCTCACCCAATCGCCTTAAATCCTGGGTATTTTCAATGCCGACATCAAATGAATATGCCTTGTTTATTTCAGGATAATCAGGTGCCTGAATCCATTCAGGAAACTCTGAAAACACATAGTAGACCGTGAAAACGGACTGGTCATAATCATAGTCTTTAACAGCAGTGACGACCTCAGGCGGAAGCTTGTCTTCTCCCACTAGGTTAAGAAATGTCGGGACCGGGGTAAGATCGCTTATCACGGCCCTTCTGGCCATTATTTCGGCATCCGGATAAACAGCGCGGTTTGACAATGCCACACCTTTGGCCTCACCGTTCTCAATGATGACTTTTTCTACAGGGCACCCCTGAAAGACTCTGCCCCCGTGATGCATAAAACACCTTACCAGCGCATGCGGGATGGCATGAGATCCTCCCCTGGCTGTGTAGCAGCCGGGGAAACACATAGTAAAACTCATTACTATGCTCCCAAGTGGACCGGTCAGCTTGTCCCAGGGTCTTAGATCGATAAGATTTCCTGAGGTAAGGAGAGCTGTCTTTATTCTATCGTCTTCAAACATCAGGTCGGCCGCTTCCAGGCCGTCCATATTTTCCCAACCCGCCGGCACTTCCGGGCATTTGCCGAGTACCTCAATTAACAGATTCAGGTTTTCCTGTGACGGGATATCATAGAAGAACTTGTCTATTACGTCTGACCAATACGGGGCAAAGTACTGGGATAGCCTACGAAACACCTCTGCATCATGGGGATTGATTTTTTTCCATGCCTCATACTGGGCATTGGCGTCATACTGGTGAAATAATACGGCCGTTCCATCCAAGAAAGGATGAAAGTATCCCCATTCGCCCGAGGTGACCATCTCCAGGCCAAACTTCTCCAGTTCAAGCTCGGTATAGGCAGGGGAGGCAAGAGTCATCAAGCCGCTTGCGTGCAGGTTGTATTTTATACCCGGCATGCCCACTTCTTCGGTCGCGCAATGGGTCCCCACCTCGTCCCGCCTTTCAAAAACAGCGACCTCCATTCCCGCCTTCTGCAGATAGGCGGCTGTCGCCAGACCGTTTATGCCTCCACCAATAACAATTACGTCATACTCTTTCTCGGGTCTTGTCATTTCGTCCCCCTCTCAAATACTATTGGAAATGAAGTACCGGACAACTCTGGTGTGTTTTATTCAACCAGCTTTTTCTCCCGCGCCCTTTTTACCATCTCAGGCTCCTTCCACCAGCGATCCAGGCCCAAGTCGTCAGCCACGATCCCAGCGGCATTATAACCTCCTCCAAGCAGGACCATACCACCAGGGTATGTGCTGGCTCCAGCTAAGTATAGACCTTTCACCGGGGTCCTGTATCCGGAACAGGAGTCGTTAGGCCTGAAGTATCCCATCTGGGTGGAAATATAGGCCCCATGTTTTATAGAACCGTTTACCATATTTACAAGTTTTTTCTCGATATAATCAGGCGTATACAGATATCTATGGATCGGCTTCCGGTTGCCTAAATTCGGAGCATACACCTTCCATTGTTCCATGACCCTGTCAGCGTAATCTTCCTTAATGTCTTCCCATTCACCGTCAGCGGGTTTGAACGGGGCCATAGTCTCCCATCTAGCCACGGCCGTCCCGGGAAAAGTATCAGCCGGCGCCTGCATAGGATCAAGATCCGTGCTTGTGCTTGTATGAGCGCCAAAACCGACCTTACCCTTCTTTAAATCACTTATATGCCCCAATACATCTTCCGCACTCTCATAACCCATAATCTTAACCATCGATTTTTCCACAGCCGGATCGGATTCCGACGCCTTATATACAGGCCTTTCTTTTAACGCGAGATGAAGTCCAAACAGGCTCCAAGACTCCCATTCCCACGCCTTGGCCGCCTCAAAGACATCTGATGAAATACCCTTCATGGTATCCTCATCAATCAATTCCAGAAAAGTAGTATGAGGATCAGTACTCGTAATCACGGCCCGGGCTTCATAAACATCACCACCGGCTACCTTTACGCCCCGCACACCGCCTTCTTCAACAATGATGTCAGTTACTTCCGTTGCCTCCAGAATATCGGCCCCATAGGCCCTGGCCACCTTTTGAATGCACGACGAAAACCTGTGGGAACCACCGATAATCATAGCCTGGTTCAACATCCGGTTGATCAACAACGGCACCATATACCCGACACCCGAAAGATTGGGGTCCAGACCCCACATACAGGCCAGATACTGCAAGAGGGCATT
The DNA here is from genome assembly GCA_034190285.1 of Thermodesulfobacteriota bacterium. Lineage (GTDB taxonomy): Bacteria > Desulfobacterota > DSM-4660 > Desulfatiglandales > Desulfatiglandaceae > JAXHTA01. Next base: position 4,933 of record JAXHTA010000166.1, read on the forward strand.
TAAATAGTCGTTCCCAAATCCCCAGTCTTTAATGATTTCTTTGGGGGATTTTTCCGAATACGATATGATCTTTTTCCCGAGTTCACTCTCATTATACATGATCGCATGATCAAGAGGAGGGGTAGGAAGCGTATATGTAGCGGGAATCAACGCCTCATCGGTTATCTCGGAGATCTCCGCCCATACCTCTTTGAATCTCTTGGCATCCTGTAAAGAGAACTTCTCAATAGATTCACAACTTTTGGCCACGTCACTATGAAGCGTTAAGGCTTTTCCATCCTTCGTTAACAAGGATACCTGCGCTTCCGGTTTGATGTATCGGCACCCAAAGCCCTCTATATCAAGGTCCTTGTATGGCGGCATGACTTCTATCATCAGCATATGAAAGGCATGCAGATTAAATCTGAAGCCCCGGAATTCCTCTGTTACCAGTGCACCCCCGGTTTCGTGCCTTCGTTCTATCAGCAAGACTCTGGCTCCGGCCTTGGCAAGGTAAGCTCCCGCTGTCAGGCCATTGGGGCCTGCGCCTACAATAACTACATCGTATCCCTTTTCCATGCATTCAATCCCCCCTTTTTTGTTTGTGTACTATAATCCTTTGGACCCATAGGTAGTGTCTGAACGAAAACTAGGATTTTTCGTTCAGATCAAGGAAGACGAAGATTCTAACCGCAGGAACACATTGAGTATTTCGAGGATTAAAATCTGAGCCTGACGCAGATATGGGCGAAAAAGGCAGTTTTCGTTCGGGCACTAGGTAACGGGTCCGCACACCCTACATTCAAAGTAAGTCTTTATACAATCAGGGTAATTCTCCCATCCGGGTACCATGTGGGCCTCCTTTTTCCGGAACTTTTTGAGAGCGCATTCTTCAAAGGACTAACATATGAAACATCTTCCCCTCCGCCTTTCATCCATCAGGCGACAATGGGATTCCATTTACCCCACTTTTTATTGGAAAAGTCAATATAGGGTTCAATAGCCTTGACATTCCACCAATCCTGGTTCCTGATGCCAAAATCTTCGGCCACAACTCGGGCTGCTGTAAGACCTGTATTGAGCGTTGTGCCTCCGGGGGTGGCACCGAGGGACTGGCTGATGTATAACCCAGATACCGGTGTCCTCGGAGCCCCACATCCGGCAAATGGGCGGTTCAGAAAAAACTGTGCAGGCGTAATGGGCCCTCCTCCCCAGGCACCCAGTATAGCACTTGCGTTTCTGCGGTATATATCCAGAGGTGTGGTAACAATACGAGAAACCTTCGCCCGTTTGAAATTGATTACATGTGCGGAAAACATATCATCAATCTTGTCGGCATATCCTTCTCTTAACTCGTCCCAGTTTTCAAAACCGCCATGCTCCTTTGGATCGGCGGGCAGATTTGCCCACAAGAGAATAGGAAACAGACCAGGCGGGGCCTGCGTCGGATCCGCCACGCTGAACCCGTGAAAACATCCGCCCGCACAGATTGGAGGATCAGGTAACCTTCCATACTCGTAATCCTCACTCAATCGGACTATGTCTTGAGGATTTTCAATCCCAACGTTAAACGTATATGTCCTATTTATTTCAGGAAATGCGGCCGCCTGAATCCATTCAGGAAACTCTGAAAATACATAGTAGACCGTGACAACGGACTGGTCATAATCATAACCCTTGACAGCAGTGACAATCTCGGGCGAAAGCTTGTCTTCTCCCACAAGGTCAATAAATGTGGGTACCGGGGTGAGATTACTTATTACGGCCTTTCTGGCCCTGATTTCAGCCTCCGGATAAACAGCGTATTTTGACAGCACAACCCCTTTGGCCTCGCCGTTTTCCATGATTATTTTTTCCACAGGACACCCCTGGAATACCTTGCCCCCATGATGCATAAAACATCTGACCAGGGCGTGTGGGATGGCATGTGATCCTCCCCTGGCTGTAAAGTTCCAGGGCACAACCATAGAAAAACTCATCAGGAGAGTACCTATGGCACCAATCAATTTGTCCCAGGCTTGCATATCGATGACGCCGCTCTGGGTAAGAAGGGCCGTCTTTATTCTTTCATCTTCGAACATCAGGTCAGCCAGCTCAACTCCCGTCATATTCTCCCACCCGGACGGCACACCCGGACACCTGCTAATGATTTCCATAAGCAATTGTTGAGTCTCCATTGACGGAATTTCGTAGAAAAACTTGTCTATCAATTCGATCCAGTATGGACCAAAATACTGTGATAACTTCCGAAATACTTCAGCATCATGAGAATTGATCTCTTTCCAGACATTATACTGAGCATTGGCATCGCACTGGTGAAACAATATTGCTGTCCCGTCCAAGAAAGGATGGAAGTATCCCCATTCACTAACTGTAAGCATCTCCAGACCGAACCTTTCCAGTTCGAGTTCGGTATAGGCCGGAGAAGCGAGAACCGTTAATCCGCATGCATGCAGATTGTATTTAATACCAGGCATACCCACTTCTTCCGTAGCACAATGAGTCCCCACTTCATCCCGCCTTTCAAAAACAGCAACCTCCAGACCAGCCTTCTGCAAATAGGCGGCGGCCGTCAGACCGTTAATGCCTCCACCTATAACAATTAAATCATACTCTCTCTTAAGCTCACCCATCTTCATTCCCCCCTCTCTCAAAAACGCTGGAAATAGAATGTCGAACGGCTTCGAAGGTTTCTATACAACCAGCCCTTTCTCACGCAACCTCTTCGCCGGCTCGGGCCTCCTAAAGCCAGAGATGAGTTCCAGTGTCGTCTACCATTACGCTACAGGGGCAATGACTTCCATCGATATCATCGCTACTGAATCCTTTTAGGGCGTTCTCTTGCCTACAATAGAGTATTCTGCCATGTGCTCATTTTTTTCAGAAGATGTCATTCAGCCCCGGACCATACGTGAAAGAAACCTGCTCTTATCCTGCCTGATCCCATAAGTTCTTGAGCTGCCTTTGTACCATCACCTTTATCAATCTGCGCTTATACCATACGGAAACACCCATATGAGGCAGCGGACGAATTTTTTCCAGGGCCGCCTCGGCGGCCTTCCCAATCAGATCATCAGTAATGGTC
>JAXHTA010000167.1:0-7958 GCA_034190285.1 Thermodesulfobacteriota bacterium
GGTCCAGGATGCTTTGCTTGAACAACACGGCGGCGGGGACAATCGCCTTGCGTCTATTTTATTCCCGCAGCTCCTTGGGCTCGCCATGGGCATTGATGAGGATACCCTGGGAATCAAAATGAACCAGATAGATATAAGCGGTATAGGAGCCTTTTTATCCTAGGAGAAAAAATGTCACAAGAAAAGATCGGTTCGGTAATGGTACTTGGTGGCGGGATTGCTGGTATGCAGGCAGCGTTGGATTTGGCTGATTCCGGTTATTATGTTTATCTCGTTGAGAAAAGCCCTGCCATAGGGGGGGCGATGTCTCAACTCGACAAGACTTTTCCCACTAATGATTGTGCGATGTGAATTATCTCTCCTAAACTGGTCGAGGTCGGCCGGCACTTAAACATTGAGATCATCACGTATGCTGATCTTGAATCCGTTCAGGGCTCTCCAGGAAATTTCAAGGTTAAGGTCAAGAAAAGGGCGCGCAGCATAAACATGGATCTTTGTACGGGGTGTGGAAGTTGTGTTGAGAATTGTCCGGTCACAAACGAGGCGCAAGTCCAATTGCGTGGACAATCTCAGCCACTTGAACATTAACATTGTTCACGCGCTAAACACGCTCCAAGACACATTCATAGAGAATGGTGATATATTCACAATTAAGATTCTGAAGATAAGGATCAAAGAATTATGGAAGGTACGGTTGAAATTGATTGGCGGAAGATAGGCGAAATCATTGATAGATATAACGGGGACCGCGAAGCCTTGCTCATGATAATGCAAGATATTAGCGACATTTATAACTACGTTCCTCAAGAAGTGGTTCCCTTCTTGGTCCAGAAGCTGGGAATAAGGGAAAGTCTGGTTTACAGCGTTGCAACCTTCTATAAGACCATAAGTCTGGAGCCTCGTGGGAAGTATGTCGTCAACGTTTGTACAGGCACGGCATGTCATGTTAGGGGGGCTGAAAAGATCATTGATGCGTTGCAGGAGAAACTTGATATTAAGGAGGGTCAAACGACTGATGATCGTCTCTTTACTTTGGAGGCCGTTCGTTGCGTAGGGTGCTGTGCCTCCGGACCCGTTATCACGGTGAATAAAGAAACTTACGGTGGCCTTGATCGTTCCAGTGTGGTGAAAATAGTTGATGAGTACCAACAAGCGGCCTCTTCATAGCTTTGGGAAGTTGGAGGTTTTGTTAGAGCATGGCAAAATTAGAGAGTAGAGAGGCGCTGGAAAAATACAGAGATGTCCTTAAAGGCAGCCGCCAAGACAGTAAAAGGAGGCTGATTTCACTCTGTGCGGGTTCCGGCTGTGGTGCGTATGGAACCGCAAAGGTGCATCAAGCGCTGGTGAATGAACTGGCCAAGCAGGATCTGCAGGATGAGGTCGAGGTGAAGCTCACGGGCTGTCACGGTTTTTGTGAAAAGGGCCCGATAATGGTCCTCCATCCCGACGGTATCTTTTACCCCCAGGTAAAGGAGGAACATATCCCGGAGATAGTCGAAAAGACGGTTAAGACGGGCGAAGCAGTCAATTCCCTGATTTTCAAGGACATCAATACAAAAGAGAAGATCCTTCTTGAAAAGGACATTCCCTTTTATAAACTCCAACAGAGGATTATTTTCGGCAACAATGGGATGATTGACCCGACCAACATCGAAGATTACATCGCTGTGGGCGGTTACGCGGCTCTGGAAAAGGCCCTTTTTGATATGACGTCCGAGGAAATTATCGATCAGATAAAAAAATCGGGGCTCAGAGGTCGCGGGGGTGGAGGATTTCCCACAGGAATCAAGTGGGAGACCTGCCGTCGACATGAAGGCAACAGGTATATCATTTGTAATGCCGACGAAGGAGACCCTGGGGCCTACATGGACCGGAGCCTTTTGGAAGGCAATCCCCATTGTGTCCTGGAAGGCATGATTATTGGGGCTATAGCTATAGGGTCCAGTGAGGGATATGTTTATGTCCGTCACGAGTACCCCCTTGCTGTGACGAATTTGGGAATTGCACTGAACAGTGCAAGGGAAATAGGGTTATTGGGCGAGGATGTACTTGGTTCTGGTTTTGATTTTGACATCCATATCAGCCGGGGCGGCGGGGCCTTTGTATGTGGCGAGTCCACCGCTTTAATGGCCTCTCTTGAAGGCAATCCCGGGCGACCGAGGGCAAAATATGTCCATACCGTAGAGAGGGGTTTTCGGCAGAGCCCTTCAAATCTGAATAATGTTGAAACATGGACTAATGTGCCGGTAATTATTAATAAAGGCGCGGATTGGTATTCTTCAATAGGCACCGAGAAAAGCAAGGGGACCAAGATATTTTCCCTTGTGGGGAAAGTTGTTAATACCGGCCTGGTTGAGGTGCCTATGGGCACCAGTTTGCGTACTATAATCTTCGACATTGGAGGGGGCATCCCCAAAAAAAAGAAATTCAAGGCTGTTCAGACCGGAGGTCCTTCAGGCGGATGTATCCCTGAACGATTCCTTGACCTCGGAGTCGATTTCGACGAGCTGGCAGAGGTTGGGTCCATTATGGGCTCAGGCGGCATGATCGTCATGGACCAGGATACCTGCATGGTTGATGTAGCCCGTTATTTCCTGGATTTCCTCAAGGAGGAATCCTGCGGCCAATGCAATCCCTGCCGGGAAGGGATCAAACAGATGTTGGAGATCCTGACCGAAATCTGTCAAGGTCATGGTAAGGACGGCGACATTGAACTGCTTGAAGAGCTGGGGGCCATGATCCAGAGATTTTCCTTATGTGGGTTGGGGACTTCCGCGCCTAACCCGGTCCTTACAACCATCCTCTATTTCCGTGATGAATACGATGCGCATATCAAGCATAAACGGTGTCCGGCGGGCGTCTGTAAGCCCCTATTTCATTACGAGATTGATGAAAAGGCCTGCACAGGATGCCATGTATGTGCGCGCAAATGCCCTCAAGAGGCCATAACAGGTGAGAAGAAAATGCCTCATAATTTAGAACAGAATAAGTGCATTAAGTGTGGCATTTGCTATGATGCATGTAAATTTGATGCTATTGTCATTAAATGACCCGGGTTATGGCCTTAAACAAATTTTTTGTTCCAGAATTCCCCCTGCGTAATTCTGGATAATAAAGCTACACAAGAAGGACAGTATCCAGTGATTACTTTTAAACTTAACGGTCAAGAAGTCCAGGGAGAAGAAGGCGAGTATATCCTTCAGGTTGCCGAGAAATACGGCGTTGAGATTCCGACCCTGTGCCATCACAAGGCCCTGGAACCGGCCGGAATGTGCCGGATCTGCACTGTTGAACTCTATGACGGCCGCAGAACCCGCTTTGTTACTGCATGTAATTATCCCATATGGGAAGGTATGGAGGTCAAAACAGACACCGAAGCCGTTCATCAGGGTCGGAGACTTATTGTTGAAATGCTGCTGGCTCGCTGCCCTGATGTCCCTGTGATCAGGGATCTGGCAAAGGGCTATGGCATAGAAGAGCCGCGCTTTAAAAAGGAGGACGATGATTGCATTCTCTGCGGTCTTTGTGTGCGTGTTTGTGAGAGGATGGGGTACAACGCCATCAGCCTGACAGGCCGTGGCGTTGACATGAAAGTGGATACACCCTTCCACATACAGACAGACGCCTGCGCGGCCTGTGGGGCATGCGCATCTGTTTGTCCTACCGGGCATATCAGTTTAGACAAGCTGGAGAATATCACTAAGCATGTAGTCAAGCCCATCCCCTCAGAATATGATATGGGCCTCAAGGGCAGGAAACCCATATATGTACCATATGCCCAGGCCATACCCAATACTCCCGCGATTGACAGGTCCAAATGTGTTCATTTCAAGACCGGTGGCTGCAAGATATGCACGGCATTTTGCGGAGTGAATGCCATTGATCATTCTCAGGAAGACGAGACCATCGAGTTGAATGTCGGCTCTATCGTACTGGCCCCGGGTTTTGAACCCTTCGATCCTTCCACATTGGCAAACTATAATTACACCAATAATCCCAATATCCTTACTTCCATGGAATTTGAGAGGATACTCTCCGCCTCCGGTCCGACAATGGGGCACCTTGTCAGGCCTTCAGACCATAAGGAGCCGGAGAAGATTGCTTGGCTCCAGTGTATCGGATCGAGGGATACCCATATTGGCTCCAGGGGATATTGCTCATCAGTATGCTGCACATATGCTATTAAAGAGGCCATGTTAGCTAAAGAACACAGCAAGAATTCCCTTGATGCCGCCATTTTTTATATGGATATCCGTACCTATGGGAAGGATTTTGAAAGATATTACAACAGGGGTAGAGATGAAGCGGGCATTCGATTCATAAAATCGAGAATCACTAACATCGTGCCTGATGATGATACAGGCAAACAACTCATACGCTATGTTGATGAGACCGGCAGGAGGGTCGAAGAGGAATTTGACATTGTAGTTCTTTCAGTCGGACTCTGTATCACAGAAGACACAGCCGACCTGGCTCACAGGTTGAATGTGGGGCTTGACCAATACAATTTCGTCACAACAACAAGTTTTGAGCCTGTGAAGACCTCTGCGCCTGGCATCTTTGTGTGCGGAGCGTTTGAGGCCCCAAAAGACATCCCTTCCTCAGTCGTGGAATCGAGCGCGGCCGCCGGTGTGGCGGGAAGCAGCTTGATCGAATCCCGCTGGACCTTGACAAAGACAAAAGAGATCCCCGAAGAGACGGACATCCGCGGTGAAGCCACGAGGATAGGGGTGTTTGTTTGCAGGTGCGGCACTAACATTGCCGGGGTTGTAGATGTCCCGACAGTTGTTGATTTTGCTTTGAGCTTGCCCGGAGTCGTTTATGCAGAGGAAAACATGTACAGCTGCTCTCAGGATACCCAGGAAAAGATGGCAGAGGTCATCAAGGAAAAGGGCCTGAATCGTATAGTTGTTGCGGCCTGTACGCCCAAGACCCATGAACCCCTTTTCCAGGAAACGCTGACCAATGCTGGTATTAATAAGTACTTGTTCGAAATGGTGAACATACGGAACCAGGATTCCTGGGTGCATGCAGCAGATCCTGAAGCCGCCACGACAAAGGCGAAGGATCTGGTGAGAATGGCTGTTGCCAAAGCAGGTTTGCTCGAGGCGTTGGTTGAACCGACATTGGAGGTTGACCAGGCTGCCCTTGTCATCGGAGGCGGCATTTCCGGGATGACGGCGGCAAGGACCCTGTCGAACCAGGGATATCAAACCTATCTGATCGAAAATGAGAAGAGCCTTGGAGGACAGGCCAGGCGGCTTTATGAGACCTGGAGACGTGAGGATGTGCAGCAGGACCTGACCAGTATGATTGAAGATGTCCAGTCAAATGAAAAAGTCGAGGTGTATCTGGGTGCAAAGATTAAGAAAGTGGACGGTTTCATAGGAAATTTTAAGACGACTATTGAAGTAGACGGCAAAGAGCATGAACTGAGACACGGCATAGCCATCATTGCGTCTGGTGCTTCTGAACTCAAACCGGAAGAGCATTTGTATGGCAAGGATCCACGTGTCCTGACCGGTCAGGAATTGGATCAGAAGCTCATTGAAAACGATTCATCTATCAGGCAAAGTAAATCCGCCGTTTTCATCCAGTGTGTCGGGTCGCGGATAGATGAACGCCCCTATTGCTCGAAGGTCTGTTGTACCCACTCCATAAGAAACGCCCTGAAACTCAAGGAGCTAAACCGAAAAATGGACGTGTTTATCCTCTACAGGGATATGCGTTCTTACGGCTTGCGAGAAGATTTATACAGGGAGGCCAGGTCCAAGGGCATAATGTTCATTAGATATGACTTTGATAAGGATTTTGACGTCAATCTAAATGAGGGGGATCTTCAGGTAATTTTCACCGATTCCGCAATCAGACGTCAGATGGAGATACGCCCCGATCTCCTGGTTTTGGCTTCCGCAATCGTTCCGCCTAAAGAAAATCCTCTTGCCCAGCTTTTTAAGGTGGCGCTTAATGACGACGGGTTTTTTATGGAGGCCCACGCCAAACTGCGTCCGGTTGATTGCGCGACGGACGGCGTGTTTATTTGTGGATTGGCCCACGCGCCAAAGCCCATTGATGAATCTATAGCACAGGCCCAGGCTGCGGCAACAAGAGGGATCACCCTGCTGGCCAAAAAGACGGTCCAGATGAGCGGCACCGTTGCAGAGGTCAACCCGATGTTTTGCAGTGGTTGCGGTGTATGCCTCGCGATTTGCCCCTTTTCGGCTCCGGGATTTGTTGAAGAAGGGCCATTTGCCGGCAAGGCGGAGGTCAACCCTGTACTATGTAAGGGATGCGGGTTGTGCGTGGCCTCTTGTCGATCAGGGGCGCTGAATCTCAAAGGTTTCGGGGAAGGCCAAATCATGGCCATGATCAATGGAATATAATTTTGTCAAGCGGGGTTTATTCTTTGAACAGTCATTCAGAAGACCCCTTTTACGCATTCATGAAATGCAAATAGGAGATAAATTATGAACGCCTGGCAGCCGAAGGTTACCACATTTTTGTGTAACTGGTGTAGTTATGGTGCGGCGGACCTTGCCGGCGTGAGCCGTTTCCAGTATCCTCACAACTTCAGGATTATCCGGATTCCCTGTTCTGCCCGAGTGAGCCCCAAATTCATTCTATCTGCCTTCCGTCAGGGTTCCGACGGTGTCTGGGTCTCTGGGTGACACCCCGGCGACTGTCATTACCTGGAGGGTAATTACTATGCAAGAAGAAAATTCGCTCTTCTAAAAGGGTTGCTGGAGCATATAGGTATTGAACCAGGGAGACTGCACTTCTCCTGGATATCTTCGGCAGAGGCGACCAAGTTTATCGAGGTAGCAAAGACCGTAGCAGAGGAAGTGAGGTCTCTGGGTCCGGCCAGGCATCTCATCAAGACGAGAGCCGAGGTAGCTTAATGATCGAATACACGGAAAAAATCAGGGAAACGGCCCGGAGATTACTTGAAGAGAGGAAGGTAGACGTTTTCATAGGTTACAGGAAGGGGTCTGTCCCCATGATAAACAACCCGGTTATGGTATCAGATCCAGACAAGGTGGATCAGCTTTATTGGGACAGCAACTGCGGGCTGAATCTGTGCAACTATTTGACCAAGCGGACAGACAGGATAGGAATTTTAGCCAACGGATGCAATTCCAGGAACATTGTCACCCATGTTGTTGAAAATCAGATCAGTCGCGAGCAACTCTATATCGTTGGGATTCCCTGCACCGGGATGATCGATCACAGGGCGGTCCAGAGTGCCGTCAATCATCGCGAGATATCTGATATACAGGAAGACGGCGATAGATTTGTTGTCAAGGGCAAGGATTTTGAGGAAACTTTTAGTAAAGGGGATTTTCTCCAGGCCAATTGTGCGGTCTGTAAGAATTTCAATCCCGTGGAATACGATGAGATGATTGCGGATCCCGTTAAAGAGCTGGAAGGGGTTGATGTTTATGGAGATGTGGACGAGATTGAAAAGATGGGCCCCGAGGAAAGGTGGGAGTTGTTCGCCCGGACGGTCTCCAGATGCATTAGATGTTATGCCTGCCGGAATGCCTGTCCCCTGTGTTATTGTCCCACCTGCTTTGTTGATGAATCCCAACCCCAATGGGTGGGGAAGAGCACTGATCCCACTGACACAATGACATTCCATCTCTTGAGGGCCTATCACTGTGCAGGGCGATGCACTGATTGTGGGGCCTGCGAAAGGGCTTGCCCTTTGGATATTCCGGTAAGAAGGTTTACCAAGAAGCTCAACAAGGACACCCTGGAGCTGTTTTCCTGGGAGGCCGGGCTCAGCCTGGATCAAAGACCGCCGCTGGATGTTTACAGGCAGGATGATTACAACGACTTCATTAGGTAATACCGTTTTGGACAATATTGTGCTCTTGCCGTTGACATGTTCTTGAAGCCGACAACATATAACGACAAGGGCATTGGACAAAGTGAAGGCTCTTATGATGACACAAAAG
>JAXHTA010000168.1:0-7957 GCA_034190285.1 Thermodesulfobacteriota bacterium
ATTTCGTCCATTTATCCTCGTAATAAAGGAAGGTCTTCGCGTCTTTTTCCGAAAACCTTTTCATCAGGTTATAGCTCTTGTCCCTGTAGTTTTCCGCCCACACAGCGTAAGCGCCGCACCAGGAATCGTCCTCTCTGAAGACCACGCATGGCCCTACTTCAGGTTTCGCCACCTTCACGCCGTATTCCTTCCATTCCGGAAAGTCCAGCCACACAGGGGCGTGGTGATGAATGTACATATGTACATGGGAGCAGTGATTGGCAACAAAACCGGGGGCAGGGCTTTCATCAGAACACCAGCCACCGCCTGCCTCGTGCCTCGTCTCAAACATCCCTATCTTCAGGCCGCCAAACTTGGTTGCATACATAGCATTTATCAGGTTCTTGTTGCCGGCGCCCACGTAAACCAGATCATAGACCTTATCTGCCATATAATCACCTCCTTGGAATCTTACAGCAAGTTCTCAAAAGCCGGCAGGATGTCCTCCTATCCCATATTCCTCCCACCTACTTTGCACCAATTCCCTGTCTTCAGGATGAATCTCTGTGCAAAGGGCAGGAAACCTCTCGCCGCCATATTGCTCCTGAGGCTCAAGCTCCCAGTTGATGGTGGCATCGACCAGTACCCTCGCCCACTTGCCCTGACCGTATTTAATGACGTTTCTCTCATTGAGCGGAACCGAGGGGTCAAGCACCGACCCGAACGTCCCGGGAAAAACGAGGAGTTGATCCATATCCGCGTTAAACCTGTAAGCTATTGCCCACTCAACCGCCTCATGGTCGTGAATATCTATGTCGTCATCTACGACTATCACGATCTTCCCACTGTTGTTCGCTATTCCGGAGCCCCATATTGCGTTAGCCAGCTGCTTGGCATGCCCCCGGTATGCCTTTTTTATCCTCACCTTAAGGGTCGTTGCATTGGTTATATTGTCGGTCCATACATCAATTATCCCAGGGACACCCACCGATTCAAGGAGGTTCCAGGTTACGGCGGAATAGAGGGGCGCGCAAAACCATGGACTTTCCGTCCACTTCCCGGGCGTTGTCCCCTCGGGATATCCCATGAATATCGGATTATTCCTGTGGGTTATGCAGGTCACTTGTATGACCGTCTTCGGAGACGCCAGCCCGCCGTAATAACCCGTGTACTCGCCGAAAGGCCCTTCCATCACAAAGGTGGATGGATCGGGGGAGATGAAGCCTTCCACAACAATCTCGGCCGTGGCAGGGACAAGAAGGTCGTTCGTCTCACATCTCACAAGCTCACAGTCCTCTTGCCTCAAGGAGGAAGCGTACTCATACTCCGAACACCCCGGATGTATAAGTGGAGTGGCCGAGAGCATCGTAAGTACGGGGTCCCATCCATACACCACTGCCACAGGCATCACCTCACTCCTTGCGCTGTATTTCTTGAAGTGATGACCCCAGTGCTGAGAAGAGGCAAGCAGGACGCCTATCTTGTCTTTTCCCACCGTCATACCCCTGTAGGTCCCCACATTGAGCAAGCCGTTGTCTGGGTCCCTAGTTACAACCGCACAAAAGGTGTTTATGTACCGGCCTCCGTCCTGAACTCGCCATTGAGGCGCAGGGATTTCATGCAGGTCTACATCATCTTCTCTTATGATGTTTTCCTTCAAAGGCCCCGTTTCCGCCACCTTCAGCCCTGAAGGCTTTGCGAGCCTCTCCTTGACTATCTTCGTCATCTCCCTGTAATCGGTGTCCATCGAAAGACCGAGGGCCAGGGCAGTCCGCTCCCTGGACCCCAATCCGTTTGTGAAAAGGTTCTTGCACCATGTATCTTGGTGGTCCTTTATATTTTCAAAAAGCAACGCAGGGCCTCTCCTGTTCATCACCTCTCTTGTTATCGCCCCCAATTCCCTGTCCCAGTCCACCTCACACTCAATCCGAGACAGGAGCCCCTTTTTATCAAGAGTGGAAATCCATTCCCTCAAATCAGAATAAGCCATTATTTCATCTCCCCCTATTCATACCGTTTCCCAATAACCTACTCCATTAGGGCCGAATATAAACTCTTTAATTATGTAGAACGATATAACCTCATCTAAATATGGTGGCATCATCAGAAGCATCAGAGGATCAGCATCGTTATGCTGCTGATCATAGCAGACCCTTAAGACCCAAGTTTTTCCGAACACAAAAAGGACGCGAGAGTCAAACCCATTAGAACGGTCGACCGCCTTACTGCAATACAAATACTCTTTGTGGATAACCCCCGTTAGAACGGTTTACAGGGCTTTCATAGTAACACAACCAAACTTTGGTGCAGTTTTTCCCCGGTCGAAGATCTACCTTGAAACATCTACGCCTACGGTCTGGATGAAAACCAAGACTCTTATAGGGTCTTATGCCTGGCCTGTTGAATTCTTGAGCAGGGAACCCAGTTTAAATTGGCCTGCCCCTAACAGACTGTCAGAAAACGGCAAGTTCGTTCAAAGACGTGGCATACGATAAGGCATACCACGACCATCTGGTTGATAGTTTGATGATAACTTAATGAAATGTATGGGAGAAAGTTTAATATTAGGAAAGCCTCCCAGCCCGACTAAAATGGCCTGAGGCCTACCATGTGCTTTTAAGAACCTATGATCCGGCTTTGCCAAAAGAGATTCCAGAAGGTTGGTTATCCGCTCACTCTTGTCTCAAAGGGTCGTCCCCTAACTGCCAAAGCCAAAGTTAAATTATGAGCAGATAACTTATTGATATTATCATACTTCAATTCACATCGCTTAATTAAACCCACTACCGGAGTGTTGCTCCCGATCTGAAGACCCGTTCGGGCACTCTTTGCCCGGCCAGCCCAGGAAGGTTTCCTCAGTCAGGGCTCTTCTCCCATAATTGTTGAATCGGAAAAACTCTATCTATATCACAAAACATTTATCGTCAAGTCAACTGTGCAATTTTTTTGTCACCTCTCAAGCATTCTTCAGCCGTTTCAAGGCAGAGGGAATATCTTGCGGCCTTCTCTATTCGAGACTTTCTTCAATTTCTCCAGTCATCTTATATAGACTTAACCAGACAAAGCTTCATAGCATTATCTCAATAAAAGGCAGTCAAACCGTTTTTTGAATTGACATGGCAATGCCTTTTCTTTACATGTTTTACTTCCATTCGAAGTGAATTGTGCTTTAAAACCAATTCTTTGAAAATCAACAAACTTATAGGGCCTCCCATTGAAAATGCCTGTGGCAACAGTGTGTACGTACCTAAGAAGGAATATATCATATGGATTTTGAACTAACCAAAGAGCAAAAAGATATCCAGATGGCTGTTCGTGAATTTGCGGAAATCGAACTCACAGCGGACGTGATCTTGGGGATAGAACGGACCCCTAAATTTCCCTGGGATATCTGGAAAAAGGCCTGTGAATTGGGCTTTGTTGGGATTGATATCCCTGAAGAATATGGAGGCACTGGATATGGCCTGTTAGAGAGGGTATTAGTGACGGAGGAATTTTCCCGTTGCGGAGCCGGTGCCGGTATGCACTCATGTGGGCCCGGCCTCGGTGTGGAAATAATCCTATGGTCCGGGAACAAAGAACAAAAGGAGAAATACATTCCACCCTTGTGCAATGGCGAGGCGATACTAGCGTCCGCCTTTACCGAACCAGACAGGGGAAGCGACCTTGTCTCTGCTCCCCTGGGCACTATTGCCTTAAAGGACTGTAATGATTACATAATAAACGGCACCAAGACATTCATCACCCACGCCTCCAATGCCAAAATCACCATAGTGCTTTGCCAAACCGATTCCGAAGCCACCCCCCCCTATAGCGGGTTCAGTACCATAATAGTTGAAATGGACAGGCCGGGACTTGATGTCACGGAATTTGAGAAGATGGGGTGGCATGCGGCCCCAACCTGCGAAATCTCCTTTGCTGACGTAAGGGTCCCAATCAGTAATCTCATTGGTGAGGAAGGGCAGGGCTTCTATCAATCCATCCATTTCCTTGATAGGTTTCGAGCAGTTATGGGTGCTGCTGCTGTAGGAATGGCTCAAGGGGCCTTCGAGAGGTCTCTTGAATATGCAAAGACCAGGGAGGCCTTCGGGAGGAAGATCGGGCAATTCCAGGCCATCGCCCACAAGCTGGCCGAAATGGCGACCAAGATCGAAGCATCTAGGCTTCTCGTCTATAAAGCCGCATCCCAGTATGACCAAAAGGGAAAGTTGGATCCTAAGCTTCTGTCCATGGCGAAGTGGTATCCGGCAAGGATGGCGGTTGAAGTGTGTGATGAAGCCATTGAAATCCTGGGGGGGCATGGGTATATGCTGGAAAACCAGGTGGAACTCTTCTACCGTGATGCCAGGGTGTTGGAGATTGTTGAAGGAACCAGAGAAATACAGAAAAACACCATCGCGAGGTACGTTCTGGGGAAGCTGTAACTTCTCAAAAAGTCCGGGAATATCCTCCTATCCAAGGGCCATGTGGGTCTCTTTTTTAAAGGCCGCAAAGTTTTGCCTCATTTCATAGAAAGGCGGTGTTGGCATAAAATTCATCCGAGGGCAGCCCTCTATCCAAAGGTTCGGCGTTCGTACCGGATGCCCAGTCGGCAACCTCCTTACCTACCGTCCATCCAGAAATGAGGAAGCTCTTATTAACCAAAATCATTGAGCTATGGGCACTCTCATGTCATGATGAAAAACATATGCTACAATCAGCGCAACCGGAATGATATATACAAAAAGCGCAATACAATAGACGCCAACCATTTTTCCGAATCGGGCTTCAGCCAGTTTTCTAAAATCTGTAATAATTCCGATGCTTATAAAGGTTAACATGAAAAACAATTTTCTCATTCCTTTTTCAACCGGCACTGCCCCTATCTTGGCATTATCAACAAAATCCGGAAGAAAAAACAGTATTCCAAGGTAAACGATCCAGGCAGCGAAATATCCTAATACAAACTTCGGGAACCTGTGCCACACTTCCGAGGCAGGAACGATTTCGCCGGGACGACGGTCGATTTTGTATACCCAGACAATCGCCAGAAGAAAGGCCCAAAGCCCGATAAACATATCTATCCAGATTTTTGTCATAACGGCGCTGGTGGTAATCCATCCCTCTTCCCATTTTGTTCCATCAATATTCATTTTACGATTTCGCATCAGTTCGTCCATGACAGCCCCGGCGGCAGCATCCGCTCCGTCCGTTTT
The DNA here is from genome assembly GCA_034190285.1 of Thermodesulfobacteriota bacterium. Lineage (GTDB taxonomy): Bacteria > Desulfobacterota > DSM-4660 > Desulfatiglandales > Desulfatiglandaceae > JAXHTA01. The sequence continues at coordinate 5,175 of JAXHTA010000168.1, forward strand.
TACAGACATTCCCATGGCTGATCCTGCAACTATCGGCTGTTCAATCATGGTTGCCGTAAAGATAGGAGGAAGAATGATCAGTTCAATTACCGCATAAATAACAACCAGAGCGGAAACCATCACAGGAATCAGAGGTTTTGCTCTAACCGCGCCACCGGTTGCCACGGCAGCGGAAACCCCGCAGATGGAGATTGCGGAGGCAAGAACAGCCGACATTTTTCGCGGCAATTTAAATATTTTTCTGGCAATTGCATATGTGCCGGGCCAGAATATCAGATACGCAACTATAGTCGCACATGCTCCGGTAATGGCCAGCTCAAAAACAACATCGGCCGCCTTCATGGCCATATATCCGACCTTCACCCCCAAAAAGACAATAGCGGTTTTAATAAACCATTCCGGTTTTGCGGCTTCACTCAAAAATGCGGCAAAATGTTTAAAAAAATTTCCAATAATGAGACCCACAAGCAAAGCCAGGATATAGGCCGCTCCACCACCTAGAGAAAGGCTGTATGTCAAACCGTATTTTGCTCGATTAGTTACATTGGCTGCAAAAAAAGCATGATTTCCAATGATCCACAACAAATACGTAATTATAAAGATAAATGTCCACCCCAAAAAATACCTCTTGACATTCCAGCGCATAAAATAAGCGCCGATACAAGTGGCCGATGTAAACATAAGATAGGTTATAAGCAGACTTTCTACGGCCCCCAGGTTATGGTAACTCTTTCCAAGCGGTGCAATTGATTGGGAAATATCTATCCACTTGCGCGGATACGCAATCCACCCTACGAGGTCGACCCCAGTTACCGACAGCAAACCTAAAAAACAAAAAACCAAGCCAAGCCAGACCGCCCACCAGTCTTCACTGGTGGCCATCCCTGAATACCACCTTCTGTTTATTCTATTGATCGCAGCCATTTAAGCACCTCGCATAGCAAATAAATAATTGACCGAGACTCACAAATTAAGAAACAATGTTTGATTTAAGATGACAGGGATGAGATTTAAAAACGTCATTAAGGATTTAAATCATTTTCGATACAAAGAATTCTATTGAAATAATGCTGGCTGTATTGACGTATCCACTCCGGCAAAACCGAATTGTCAAAACCCATAAAAAAATAGATTTTCTTACTTACTTCAAGGTAACCCTTCTGCCTCACAATCTTTTCCAGTTCTTTATCGAGTTTTCCCAGAGTTGAAGCCTCAGCATAGAATTCGCCGCCTGTGGCAACCCACTTATTTCCGCTATGACGAACTATCAGATCAATCATTCTAAATTATGATATCCAATATATTTCTTGAATTTGGTCAGGTTCGAACATATACAATAATCAGAAACTATTTTAGGATATACAGATTAATCAATACCCCGAATATCACAAGAAAAAAAAGGGCCGCCGCAAATGAGCCAAGAACGAGCTTGGTTTCTACAGAATTCCACGGTTCAGCTCCTGCAAAAACATCTTCAGCGTCATAATCCATCCCCAACGGACCATCCTTATGGTCAACGTTTTCTTCTTGATGCGATCCTTTTTCAGTTTTCATAGAACATATCTCCTTGGGCCAACCTAAGGTGTGTTAATCTTCTGGTTTAAAAAGCTTTTTATAAATTAATCCTTAAAGCATCAATTGTGCAAGACTGCAATAGTTCCCCCAAGCCGGAAAGCTGTCATGCCTAAGGCAATGATGCCCGAGCCCAAACAGACCGCCCAGTAATACTCGGTCGCAAACAGCTTGCATACAAAAGCCTTGGCGGTCGGGCTTGAGTCTGTTTGGCTGATTGACCTTCTACTTGATCAGTCATTCATCATTCCCCTCCTTGACTATGTCAAAACAGGCTATGACGAATCCGGCGAACCCTGAAATCCTTCGCCTTTATGAATGCCTCAAAGTCTTTGCTTGACCCGCTGTCAGTCAAAAGTTAATCTGAACAATAGGGTTATTGTATTTAATTTAACAATAAGAGTCAAGAAGTTATACCCAGACCCGACAGTGGAAACAGATTAGGTAACCTCTTAAAGATTCGGACTATATTCTCCTGGCCAAAGGCCATGTGGGTCTTTTTTTCAGAGGATGAGCAAATGATATGTCCCAAGTGCGGATTCGAACAACCGGATGAAAATCTCGAATGTATGAAATGTGGCATCATTTTCAGCAAATACCATCTTCGAACAAAACCCACACCGGGGGCGAGGTCCAAAGCCGACAGGCCCCGCGCCAAGGCGCAAGAATCCACGGCGGTTGCTTTTTTCTACCGGTTACGGGAACTTCTGTTCTATGTTGAGCCTGATGTGAACATTTTTTATTTCTTGGGGAGGGCTATCCTTTATATCGTGCTATTAGTATATGGCTTTATGTACATCACCGGATCAATGGAAACAAGTCATACGGTAATGCCTTTTATGCATCTGGTCAATCTCCCTTTCCATGAGGCCGGACACATTGTTTTCATGCCCTTCGGTCGTTTCATCATGTTCCTTGGCGGAACTTTGGGCCAGCTATTGATGCCTTTTGTTTGTATGTGCGCATTCTTGATGACGACACACAATACATTCGGGGCCTCGGCTTCACTATGGTGGTTGGGTCAGAATTTCATTGATATCGCCCCTTATATCAATGACGCGCGGGCTCTAAGGCTAATACTTCTGGGAGGAGTTACAGGTCGAGAGACCAATGGCCATGACTGGGAGAACATCCTTGGCACTCTTGGGTGGCTAAGATACGACCATATGATAGCCAATATTTCTTATAAGCTTGGCATCTTTTTGATGGTC
>JAXHTA010000169.1:0-7948 GCA_034190285.1 Thermodesulfobacteriota bacterium
GCCGAAATGGTTCCCTCGATTGGTATTACTGCGATTTTTTCATTGAAAGACAGGTTGGAAGACGGCGCAGACATCTTCAGGATGACGACCATGGTTGCGCCTAACAGGAGGGCAGTACCCCCAAGGATGACCAAGACTGTAAGTATAGGTCGCTTCTTTTTATCCATTAAGCGGAGTCAACCTTATCGGATGGGGGCTCCTCCGAAGAACTTCCTGCAATTTCAGTTTGGGTATCCTGACCTGAATCGAAGGTCTCGGTCTCTTCGGATTCCACGTTTTCGGACAAGGTCTGTTGCTCGAAATTCATCATCTCTTCTCGTAATAACTCTCCCAGGCTTGATGTAGCCTCTCCGTGGTTGTTCAAGTAGCTTCTTAATATTTCCTTTTCGCTGCTTTCCTCTAATTTGCGTATTGAAAGCCCTATCTTTTTCTCCTTGCGTGAGACATTGAGGACTTTGGCCTGAATCACGTCATCGACTTGAAATTGTGACAGGGGATTTCCGTGTCTGTCTCCGGATATTTCAGAGACATGGACAAGGCCTTCTATACCTTCTTCCAGTTCAAGGAAGAGGCCAAAATCGGTCACGTTAGTAACGGTACCGGTCACCCGTGTGCCCGGCTTATATTTTGTCGGTATTTCGTCCCAAGGGTCGGCTGTCAGCTGTTTGATGCCGAGAGAAAAACGCTCATTCTCCTTGTCGATATTCAGCACGATTGCCTGCACTTCTTGACCTTTCTTGTAGATCTCCGATGGGTGCTTTATCCTTCTGGTCCACGAGGTATCAGATATATGGACGAGACCGTCTATACCTTCGTCAATCCCGATAAAAACGCCAAAGTCAGTGATATTCTTTATCTTCCCCTCTATAGTTGTACCCACGGGATACTTCTCTTCGATAATATCCCAGGGATTCGGCTCAACCTGCTTCATGCCCAAGGAAATCCGCTTTTTGGCAACATCTATGTTCAATACAATGGCGTCCACAATATCACCGACCTTCAAGATTTGGGAGGGATGTCGGATCTTTCTGGTCCAGGACATTTCAGACACGTGAATCAGCCCTTCCACGCCCTGTTCCACCTCCACAAAAGCACCGTAGTCTGTCAGGCTAACGACACGACCATGAATCCTCATCCCTATGGGGTATTTCTCTTCGGCCTCGCTCCAAGGATCAGGCGCTAATTGTTTTATTCCAAGGGATACCCTTTCCCTTTCTCTATCAAAATTCAATATCTTTACGGTAATTTTGTCTCCAATTTGATGGACTTCTGATGGATGTCCAACCCTGCCCCAAGACATGTCCGTTATATGTACTAGACCGTCAATGCCTCCCAAATCGATGAATAACCCATAATCTGTAATGTTCTTGACTACTCCTGAAAGGACTGCTCCCTCTTTAAGGGACTTGAGGGTTTCTTCTCTTAAGGCCATCCGTTCCCCTTCTAGAATGGCCCGGCGAGAAAGAACAATATTTCCCCGCCTCTTGTTGTATTTGACGATCTTAAACTCATGCTCTGTGCCCACCAGGGCGTCCAGATCCCTGATAGGCCTTAGGTTGACCTGAGAGCCAGGCAGGAATGCCTGTAGGCCGACGTCCACGGAGAGCCCTCCTTTGACTCGGGATATTATTTTACCCTTGATGGTCTTATTGCTTTCATAGATTTCCTTAATCTCATCCCAGATCTTGATTTTGGCCGCCTTTTCCTTGGAAAGGATTATGCCACCATCGTCATTCTCTCTCCGCTCCAAGAGCACTTCAACCTTGTCCCCAATCTTGACAGTCAAATTACCTTCCGTATCTATAAACTCCTGAATGGGGATTTGCCCTTCTGATTTGTAACCGATGTCAACCAGGACATAATCATTTTCTACTTGAACAATTTCTCCTTTGACAACTTCGCCTTCCTGGATGCTCTTTAGGCTTTCTTCATATAGCTCCATGAAGCTGTCAGTGTCCTGAACATCTTCTCCAATGTCTTCTTCTGCCTTCTCAGGGGTATCTTCCGAGACGTCCTTTATAGGCTCTTCTACCGTCTCTTCCGCAGTTTCATTTCCTATTGCTTTCTCACTTTGTACTCCATCGAGTTCAGGCGTTTCTTCAGCGACTTCGCCGCTTACTTCTTTGGTCTCCTCGTCAAAGGTCGTTCCCTGACGTTCAAAGACTGTACCAGAACTTTCGGCTTCAAGATTCTGCTCCTGGATTGCACTGTCGGTTCCTTTTTCCATTAACCTATCATACCCCCTCCATCTATTTTCACTCCCGAAATTGACACATTCGCAAAAAGTCCAATCCCTGATCAGCCTGTGCATAGCACGAAGATAGGTCGTAGCATGTCCCAGCAAGAGCTGGGACCAAGGACAAAATTCGCGGGAGTGGCTCGGTTCTTGACTTGTTACGAGACCGTCAAAATCATCTTAACCTAAAATTCTAACAGGTATTAGGTTCGACTTCAATAATTTATTTCACAAAACTTCAAATTCATCAATGTGGTGGGATTCTGACCCAGAGTCCGGGTCTCGCGAAGAGGTTGTCGAAGAAGACAGTTGTCGTTCGCACGCTGTCCAAGTATTTCCCGACAGAACATTTTCAGCGAGATGATCGAGGACTTGTTTAACCACATCTTCAGGTGTTAATCGGGTTGAATCAATTACCCTGGCACCCTTAGCCGGCCTTAGGGGGGCCAAAGGTCGCGTTCCGTCCTGATCGTCCCTCTTCTTCAATTCCGCCTCCACAACGACCCTGGATACGGATTCCCCTCGTTCCAGTCTCTCCCTATATCTCCGCTCTGCCCTGACCTCAAGGGAGGCCGTAACGAAGTACTTGTGTTCCGCCAAGGGAAAGACGACGGTTCCCATATCTCGACCTTCGGCCACGACCTTCAGCCCTTCAGCCATCTTGCGCTGGAGGTCGGCCATGGCCTCCCTAACCTCCTTGACAGAGGATACCTTTGAAGAAAGCATGTCCATTTCAGGACTTCTGATTGCAGCGGAGATGTCCTTGTTGTCCAAAAAGAGCTTTGCCGGGTCTTCATCTGTCTTGAAATTAAGATTCAGGGAGTGACAAAGCTCGCCCAGCTTCTTGCCGTCGTTGAGATCGATATGTTTTCTGTTTGCAGCAAGCGCCACTGCCCTGTACATTGCCCCCGTATCCAGATAAAGCCAGTTAAGCCTTTTGGCCAGTAGGCGGCTTATAGTACTCTTCCCAGAGCCTGCCGGACCATCAATGGTTATGACATCTTTTCGTTCAGACACTATCTATTCAAAACCCAGTACTTTTTTCAAGGCCCTGATAAACCTTTCATTTTCTTCATGCAACCCTGCGTTGACGCGAATATAATCCGGCAGCCCATAGCTTTCCATAGAACGGATAATAACACCTTCCTTTAGCATCATCTCATAGGTTCTTTTTCCTCCGGGTGGCATTTTGATCAAGAAAAAATTGGCCTGAGTGGGGATATATTCAAGACCCATGTCATTGAGGGCCTGGTATAAATACCGCAGCCCTTCCCTCACCACGCGCAATGTTCGGGATACAAAGGCCGAATCGTCGAGGCAGGCCTCAGCGGCTGCCTGGGCCAGGGTGTTGGCGTTAAAGGGCTGTCTGACTCGATTCATATAATCAATTATTTCTCTGGAAGCAAACCCATATCCGATCCTTAGTCCAGCAAGTCCATACAGCTTAGAGAAAGTCCTTAAAACAAATAGCAAAGGGTGGCGGGGAAGTAGCTCAAGACCGCTGGCTATCGCTTTGTCCGAAACAAATTCTATATAGGCCTCATCCAGTGCCACAATGATATCATCCGGAATCTCACTCAGGAAACGGGCCAATTCTTCAATTGAAAGGGCAGATCCGGTGGGATTATTCGGATTATTGATGAATATGATCTTGGTCTCAGGAGTGATTGCTTTAGAAATCTCTCTCAAGTCGATTCTGAAATTCGAAAGGGGAACTGAGATCATCCTGCAACCAGCTCCTTTTACTATTTTTTCATAAACAAGGAAGGTAGGGAAGGCCTGTACCACATTGTCTCCAGTTCGTAGATAAGTCCGAACGAGCAACTCAATCAACTCATTTGACCCGTTGCCCAATATGATCTGATCAGCGGAGACACTGTATTCTTTGCTTAACTTTGTCTTGAGATAGTAGCCACTTCCATCTGGGTAGCGGTGAAGGACACCCACCTTGTTCATGAGCGCCTTGACGGCCAAGGGAGAAGGGCCGAGCGGGTTTTCATTGGAGGCCAGTTTAATGGACCCTCTGATCCCCAGCTCTCTTTCAAGTTCTTCGATTGGTTTTCCCGGGGGATAAGGAACCAAGTCCTCTACGCCCTCTCGGGTCAGCTTTCTCATGTCATCGGTCCCCTTCGGAAAATTCGGACAGGTGTTCTTTCTCGACCGTTCAATACTTATGGGCTTATAGCCTATGGCTGAGAAAAAGTAAACATTTCTTAAGGCCTTGCAGGTGAAGGGAGATATAGTCAGGGGGGGCTCGGCCATTTTTTCCCTACATCGACGGGTTTTTTCAGATTTACCCTTGACTTGCGATACTTGATCCACTATTTTTTACTGCCAACCCAGAAACCCTTTTAATCGTTCCTTTAGAGATCAGAGAGAGGAAGGCCATGAATAAATCTCAATTGATTGAAACCGTCGCCAAGGAAGAGAATTTGGCCTCAAAAAAGGCTGAGGAGGTGGTTAACACAGTTTTCAGGGAAATGCAAAAAGCCCTCATCAATGGCGAAAGGGTGGAAATCAGAGGACTTGGGAGCTTTAAAGTTAAGCAATATGAAGGATATCAAGGCAGAAACCCCAAGACGGGGGAGATTATCGAGGTAGCGCCCAAGAAGCTTCCCTTTTTCAAGGTGGGGAAGGAACTCAAAGAAAGGGCGGATGTTTATTGATAAAGTCTTAAAGAGCCTTGGTCGTGCTAGACGGGGAGCCAGCGGTGCCCTGTAGCCCGAAATCCGCTCATGCGGGGTCGAAAATCCTTTAGGAGACCCTTGACTTGAGTTGCCCCTCTGCCGTTTTGGGGCGGAGATGGACCTCACGTGACAGACGCTCGCGAATCCCGTCAGGTCCGGGAGGAAGCAGCGGTAAGTGAGAAAGTCTGTGTCGTGATGGGATCTATCTTCTCTCTCCGGGCGGCAAGGGCCGCACGGGTCGTGGGTTGAATAAGGATGCACGGCCAAGGATTTCGAAAGATGCCTGCGGCTGCAGAATGCGGATTCCACTTCAATTCTTCATTTTCAGAAATCTCCACACCAAATGTAACTGACCTATTATGGGTCGGGGAACGGCCTGCCTACTTCAGGTACCCGAAGTTTTCCCTGAGCACACGGCTTATTCATGGAGTCTTCACCAGGCGAGGCGGGGTGAGCGAAGGGCCTTACAACAGCCTTAATACCAGCTACGCAGTAGGAGATAGGCAGGAAAATGTGGCCGCAAATCTTCGCAGGGTCAAGGAGGCTGTTGGCGCCGAACGCCTTATTTGTATGAATCAGTCTCACGGGGATGGCATCCTGATCCTGCGTCAAGGCCATTCTGACCTACCGTGTGAGTTTCCGTGTGTCGACGCCATTATAACGGACGTGCCTGGTAACGCCCTTCTGGTGAAACAGGCAGACTGCCAGGGAGTGATTGTTTTTGACCCAATAAAGAGAGTTGTAGCCAACATCCATTGCGGCTGGCGAGGAAACGTATTGAATATCCTGGGAAGTGTTCTAACCCGAATGAAGGAGGTTTTCGGTTGCCGGGGATCCGACCTGTTGGCGGCTGTCGGTCCTTCTCTTGGGCCGTGTTGTGCAGAGTTTGTAGATCATGAACGGATATTCCCCGTATCATTCAAGCATTTTATGGTTCGAGAAAACTACTTTGACTTGTGGGCAGTCAGCTGCCGTCAGCTCTTGGACGCTGGACTCCTGCAAGAGAATATCGAAATTGCAGGGATATGCACCCGTTGTAGCACCGACCTGTTCTATTCTTACAGGGGCGAGGGCAGAACGGGAAGATTCGGGACTGTTGCAATGCTCTGACAGTTCGTATCCATCTAAAAGACATTCGTCTTTCTTTGGAAGGTTATGGGATTTTCTCGGGATATATTCTCCTAATTCAATGGCGTCAATAGACCTTTAGGGGGGAAGCATGAAGAGATGGATATTATTTGCATTTGTGGTTAGTACAGTGTGCGGGATAGGCCACCTGTGGGCAAACAGGTCAGCAGCTGAGACTGTGAGGGATCTTGAAGTGGGCATAAGCGCGGGGTATCGTGCCGACGAATTTGATTGGAACATAGCCGGGGACATCAATGGTGAAAACCCCAATATATTATCAGAGCTGACATGGGAAGATCTGGAGATATTCCAGCTTGAGGCCAAGGGAAGAATTAATGTAGAAAGAGAGGATTTTCCCTATTTCACTACACATATCCGGGGCTGTGTTGGCTATGGCTGGATTGTTGACGGTAAAAACCAAGACTCAGACTATTTCCGGGATAACCGTACTTTTGAGTTTTCCCGATCCAACAACAGCTCTGATGACGGGGATGTCCTGGATGTATCATTGGGCGTCGGGCCTCAGTTCACGCTAATTTCATATAGACTGGCGATAATACCGTTGGTTGGCTATTCATATCATGAGCAGAATCTGCAAATCACCGACGGAGTTCAGACCATCCCCGCTCTGGGGCCGTTTGCCGGGTTGGACAGTACCTATGAGACACAATGGGACGGGCCTTGGCTTGGTATTGATCTTGCCTTCTGGCCGACAAAGAATATCACCTTTAAGGCCGGTTTTGAGTACCACTGGGCCGACTATAAGGCTGAAGCCAATTGGAATCTGAGGACTGACCTGGCCCATCCGAAGAGTTTTAAGCACTCTGCCGATGGTGAAGGTGTGCTCCTTTCGTTTGTAGGGGATTACGCTTTCACAAACCACTTATCAATTCATCTGAATCTGGATTATCAAGACTGGACGACGGATGATGGCATTGACCGGACTTTTCTGGCCGATGGAACCGTGCTTGTTACTCGCCTTAACGAGGCCAACTGGGAGTCCTATGCTGTAACGCTGGGGGTGTCTTACCGGTTCTTTTGATCTTCTTCACCAACTGTCGTTTCCAGGTGGCGTAGAGGTATGGGTATAAAGCAGATGGTGGCACGGGCTGAAGGTAGAGGCCTCAACAACCATCATTCAGAACCTGGGATACATGCACGAGGGAAACGCCTGATTCCTCAAAACGCGACAGAGCACGGTTGATGGCCCTGGCTGTCACTGGGTAGGGGTGGCCGATACCGATAGCCCGACTGTGTTTTAGGGCATGTTCGTTGAGCTTGTGCAGTTGATAAATAATAGCTGATTCGTCAGGATTATTGTCCAGGAAGATGTTCCTGCAGCCAGCGGAAACACGGAGTTTTTTGGCAATTTTGTAGGCCTCGGAACGGCTTGATGTGAGGCTGTCAACAAAGAAAAGGCATTTTTTATTGATGATTTTGATGACTTCACTCATCTCCGGGCGGCATTCCGTGAGCCTGGAGCCCATATGATTGTTGACCCCTACCGCAAAAGGTACACCAGAGATGTTTTCGTTCATAATACAGGCTATCCTTTCGGCTTCATAACCCACATAAAGGGCACCAGGGCCGGGATCAAGATCGGGACTGTATGGTTCCATGGGCTGGTGGAGCATGATTTCATGTCCCTCGTAGTGGAACTCCAGGGCCAGATCATAAGATTTCGCAAGGAGGGGCAATATGGAAAACGTAATGGGCACCTTCAGTTCCAAGAATTGCCTTGCACGGGAGTGGCTGTATCCAATATCATCGATAATCAGGGCTGCGCGAGGCCGGATAGAAGAGCCTGTATTTGAGTATCCCCCATAGGCAAGAGCTGTTGGAAGACTTCTCAGCCCCCATAGGCTTGCGGCCACGAGAGAGGCGATCTTCAACAAGA
>JAXHTA010000017.1:0-17639 GCA_034190285.1 Thermodesulfobacteriota bacterium
CTCAGCGGGCGCTCCAGCACGCCCAGCCCCTCGCCGTCGGGCAGTATCAGCGGAATACGGCGGTAACGCCAAAGGGCGAGGTCTGGTCGCCAATTGTATAAGGTGCATCTATAACACAAATATGCCTGAAAGTCGATTCTCCAGTAGACCGAGTTGAAGAGTGGCTGAATGAGGTCGATATTGTCTCCGATTAAGGCCGAATTTCAGGGCGTAGCGTAAGATCAAGTTTGCAGACAAGGCACATTATTCCTTGACATTAAAGGATTTTCTCTATAGGTTTCAATACTGCGATTTATCTGTCAAAGGGGTTTCCTTAACCTACATTATATTTTAGGAGTAAGCATATGGCCTGGGACTGGGACAAATTACAAAAGCAACGGAAGGGTGGGGCAGGCGGAAGACCCGGCGAGCCTCCAGGGATAGATGACATTCTTGAAAAAATCAGGGGCTCGGGAGTAAAACTCCCCGGGGGAATTTGGCTCGTCATAGTTGCGGTCGTCTTGATTATAATTGCTTCCAGTTGCTGGTATACGGTGGGCGTGAATGAAGTGGGAGTTGTCCAGCAATTCGGGAAGCATGTGCGGACAACCTCACCAGGCTTTAATTTTAAATGGCCGGCGGGCATCGAGAAGGTCACCAAGGTAAAGGTGGACTATGTTTATAAGGAAGAATTTGGATTCAGGACCATTAATCCAGGTGTGCGAACCCGATATGCCTCCAGTTCAACTTACGAAGGCGAATCTTTGATGCTGACCGGAGATCTTAATGTAGCCTTGGTTCCATGGATCGTACAATACCGCGTAAAAGAACCGGATAAGTATCTTTTTAAGGTCCACAACGTGCGAGCGACATTAAGGGACCTGGCAGAGTCTACAATGCGCCTAGTGGTCGGGGACAGGAGCATCAATGAAGTTATCAGCAAGCGTGAAGAGATCGCGTCCAGCGCACAAGTGCTGTTGCAGAAGGAATTGGATGAGGCGGAGACGGGTATCAAAGTGACCACCATAGAAATGAAAAAAACGAACGTCCCCGAACCGGTTCAGGCGTCATTCAATGAAGTCAACCAGGCCATCCAAGAAAAAGAGAGGATGATCTACCAGGCAAAAGAGGCATATAACAAAGTGATTCCGGCTGCAAAGGGGAACGCCGAAAAAACCATCAAAGCGGCGGAAGGCTACGCCCTTGACCGTGTGAATCGGGCAAAGGGTGACTCAGCAAGATTTATGTCCCTTTACGAAGAATACACCAAGGCCCGGGATGTCACCCGAAGGCGGCTTTACCTAGAGGCTATTTTAGAGATATTTCCTAAGCTGGGAAACAAATACATCGTGGACGCTGACCAGAAAAATCTTCTCCCATTTCTCAACCTTGGAAAACCCGAAGGAGGAAAATGATGAAATATAAAGCCCTGCTTGTCCTCTTGATTGTTGTTTTGGCGGGCCTCTATTCGGCTGCTTATACCGTTGATGAGACCGAGCAGGTTGTCGTCACGCAGTTTGGTCGGGCCGTCGGTTCCCCGATAATTGAACCCGGGCTTAAATTCAAGGTCCCGATCATCCAGAACATCAACCGCTTTCCAAAAAACCTGCTTCAATGGGATGGCGACCCAAGCCAGGTCCCTACCCTGGATAAGACATATATTTATGTTGACACATTCGCGCGTTGGAAAATCATTGAGCCCTTGAAATTCTTTCAAACGGTAAACAACGTGACAGTGGCACTGGCCCGGCTGGATGACATTATAGATGCCGCAGTCCGCAATTTCATCGCCAAGAATCCCTTGATAGAAACAGTTCGATGGACAAACAGGGAACTGGATATGAGCGGGGTGGATGTGGAGCAGATTGCCGAAAGGAGAATTCTACCTCAAATAAAAATTGGAAGGCGAGAGATTGTCAGGGGGATATTGAAACAGATCGATCCCAAGTTAAAAGAGTTCGGAATACAGATTATTGATGTACAGATAAAGCGATTGAGCTATGTGGAAGAAGTCCGCCAATCTGTCTACGGGAGAATGATTGCCGAAAGAAAGCAGATTGCGGAAAAATTCCGGTCCGAGGGCACCGGCGAGGCCCGTAAGATCGAAGGTAATCAGGAGAAGGAACTGAAGAGGATCACATCAGAGGCCTATAGAACTGCCCAGGAAATAAAAGGAAAGGCCGACGCTGAGGCAACCCTTATTTATGCCAAGGCTTACAGCAAAGACCCCGATTTCTATTCCTTTCTGAAAACGCTTGATATCTATGAGCAAACCATGGACAAGGACAGCTCACTTGTCCTCTCCACGGATTCGGACTTTCTGAAGTACTTCAAGAGTCTGAAAGGGCAGTAGAAAATCCGCGGCCAAGGGACGCGGTCGTGCAGATCAATGTAAGCATTCAAAGTCAGCAATCCGGAGCTGAATCGTCTCATATCCCTGCCAAGGATTGAGTTCCGGGGTAAAAACCATGTTGAGGGCCTTTCCTCCGAGCGGCAACCTGTCAGACAGGCCGAACCCAATGGCCTCAAAGACCTTCCCCCTCCCCTGTCTCACCTTCATTTTAAGGTGGCGCTCTCCTACAACCCAAGATCCCAGCACTTCCAATGAACGGGCCAGGAAAAGCGGCTCGGGATTTCCCTCTCCGAATGGTGACAGGGCCTTTATCTGATTAACCATCGCAGGCGTTACGTCCTTAAGGGAGATCTCAACATCCACATCAATTGTAGGAATCATGTCTTCCTCACGGAGGCTCTTTCTTGCAAGACCTTCCAGTTGACCTCTTACCATATCGAGGTTGTCCGCCTTCAAGGTAAAACCGGCTGCACGCGCATGCCCTCCGAATTTATCGAAAAGATGACCGAGTTGAGTCAGGGCCCCGTGAAGATTGAAGCCGGCAATGCTTCTTCCCGACCCCACGGCCACGCCGTCCTGAATACTAATGACGAGTGAAGGACGATGGTATCTTTCCACAAGCCTTGATGCAACAATTCCCAATACCCCTTTGTGCCATTCTTCCCCTGCTACAACCAGGCTCCTTAAATCACCTATCCTTTCCATACATTTGATCATGTCTTCTACCTGGTCAAGAATGTGTCGTTCTACGCTCTGGCGCTCACTGTTGGCGGCATTTACCTTTTCGGCTAGGGCCTTAGCCAAAATAGGCTTTTCAACGGTTAATACCAATATTCCCGTGTCATGGTCGCCCATTCTCCCAGGGGCATTCAGGCGTGGGGCAAGCCTGAAGGCCAGATCATCTGTGGTTATCTTCCTGCCCCGGATACCTGCAACATCTTTCATTGCTCTTATCCCTGCCCACCTCGGCCTGGACATTGTCTCCATTCCACCTTTCACAAGTATCCGGTTCTGATCCCGAAGCGGCACCCTATCGGCCACGGTCCCTAGGGAGGCAAGGTCAAGGTATTCCCTGAGATCCGGTTCAGGTCTTGTTACGAACCAGCCTTTCTTGCGCAAGGCAGACCTTACCGCTACAGCCAAGAAGAAGGCGATACCCACCCCCGCAAGATCCTTAAATGGAAAACGGCAGTCGGCCCGGTGCGGATTTATTGCAGGGTAATCGAAGTTGAATCCCTCAGGTATCTGGTGATGATCGGTAACAATGACCTTCATGCCCAAGCCTCTTGCCAGGGCTGTTTCCTTTCCGTCAGAGATACCGCAGTCTACGGTAATGATCAAACCGGGACCGTTAGCGGCGATCCTCTCCACGGCTGCCTTGTTGAGGCCGTAACCGTCATTCAACCGATTAGGTATGCAACATGAGACAGGGATCTCACAGCTCGAAAAGAAATTCGAAAGGAGGGCCGTCGCAGTCAACCCATCTGCGTCATAGTCTCCATATATCGTAATCCTTTCCTGGTTCTCTATGGTTTCAAGGATTACGGCCAGGGCCTCATCCATATCCTTCAAGAGCATAGGATCAGCCATATCCGCCAGGCGGGGACGCAAAAAGAACTCCGCACTTTCAAAGTCCGAGATACCCCGGTTGATTAGGAGTTGGGCTTGCAGCAAAGACAAGCCGGCTTCACGGGCAAGTTCTGAAGCCAGAGACGAGAAAGGTCTTATTTTCCACACAATACGATTCACTAGGTTCATCTTGAATCAATGGACAGCGAACTCAACGGAGCATTTCTTCGACATTCTTGACATCTTCGGGAACATCAACCTCAACTGAGTCAAAAGGACTTTCCAATACCTTGATCTTAAAGCCGTTCTCCAGAAGCCTTAATTGCTCCAGTTTCTCGGCTGATTCCAGTATTCCTTCGGGCAGGCCCGTGAACCTGACCAATAATGACATCCTGAAGCCGTAAAACCCGAGATGTTTATAATAGGCTACACCCTTTGACTCGATATCACGAAAAAAAGGAATGGGATAGCGTGAAAAATACAGGGCAAATCCCTGACTGTCAGTAACAACCTTTACACTGTTCGGGTTCTGAGCATCACTTTTGTCCGTGAACTTGTATCTCAAGGTCGTCATATTAATGGAGCCATCTTCTATAAGGGGCTTGATCAGCTGAGTTACAACGGATGGATGAAATGCGGGCTGATCTCCCTGAATATTGACAACAAGGTCCTCTTCGGCCAAACCTGCCTTTTGGGCCGCCTCGCAGATCCGATCCGTGCCGGAGCGGTGCTGTTTCTCGGTAATTACTACCCTTCCTCCAAACTCATGCACGCAATCCGAAATCCGTTCGTCGTCCGTTGCCACATACACCTTTGATAGCTGGCGGCACGATGAGGCACGTTCATAGACATGTTGGATCATTGGTTTGCCTGCAATCCGCGCCAGTGGCTTTCCCGGAAAACGGGTGGATTGATATCTTGCCGGTATGAATGCATATATGTTCATAAGATTTCAGGGCGTTGCACGGACAAAATCATAGCGCCAGGTAACTGGCACAGGCAGAGTCGGATTCCCAGGCGGTGACCTTGCTGACCTTGATTCGTTCGCTGTTTATCTCCCGGGAGAGGGATTCAAAAATGTGGCGGGCAATGTTCTCCGAGGATGGATTTAGAGTTTTGAACGGCTCTAATTCGTTCAGGAACTGGTGGTCCAAATCATCTATGACCCTTTTCGTCGCCTCTTTGATCAATCGGAAATCGATCAATAAACCGTTTTCTTCCAGTTCCATGCCGGTAACATAAACCTCTATCTTCCAGTTGTGACCGTGAAGCCTTTCGCATGCACCTTCAAATTCTCTTAGCTGGTGGGCCGAGGCAAACTGGGAAGTAATTTTCAATTCATACATATTTACCCCCCTAGGACCTTGGCCCCGCTTTTGTCTTCCTGTTCTCAGACGCCTTCCCGCACTCAGTGCACCTTCCATCAATTATAATCCCGGTACAGGCCCCATCAGGACACAGGACCCTGTTTTCAAGATCAAATCCATTATCATCTTCAGTAAAGGCCTCCTCCTTCTCCCCCAGTGAGAATCCACAGTCCATACAATATTTCGCACCGGCAGGAGTTATCGCCGTACACTGCGGGCAGGTGGAACCGGGTATCTCTTTATCACAGTTTGGGCATTTCATTGCGTGCAACCTCTTTCTTTTCTCTCTTCCGAGGGTCTTAAAACGATCGTTTCACCAAGCTGATCGGGGCCGAACTTAATCTACAAGTCCCGCATGGACCGGGTTAACTCTTCTTGGAAGTAACGGCCTGAAAGGAAGTAATTTGCTGTTTCACTCTGGTGCTCTTGCATTTCGGGCATCGAAATTTTCTTTTCTCATATTCCGAGACAGTAATGACTAACGAAAACCGTTTCTCGCATTTTTCACACTTGAAATCGTATGTTGGCATGGCAAACCTCCTGTCAAATTTGGATTTCTGGTGGAACCAGCTTGGGGCTGAATGATACTGTTTATTTATGATGCAGTCGAACAATTTCTACAAGTTCGACGGCTGACAGTTATTTCCTCCATTCGCATCATCTACCATTCAATCATCGCCGAAATCTCGTCCCAGTTCCTGACTTTATGAAAGGGATGGGGTTTTCGGTTCCAGGGCTGTTCAAACACAATGGGCGACACGGAGGTCTCCTCAAGGAGGTAACACGTTTCAAGACAGTCTTCCACAAAATATTTAACCCCGTGTCTCAACAAGACAGGCAGTTTTTCCTCTTGAGTGCCAGTGGCCTCAAGATGGATAACGGCATCGTCCACCAACTCGAGCTTGTTTTGAACCCACTCAAGAATTGCGTCTCTGTTGGGTCTTGCCGTTACAAAAAGCAGTGGCCCAAGATTTGAGAGGCTGGTCAATACTCTCACGGCGCCACTTATCGCCTGTATTCCAATTTCGAGCGGATTGTCCAGTATTTCATTGATGATTTCTTGTCTGGTCTTTTCATCAATATCTATGACTCTCCTGAAATCATAATCAGTAATATCTTCATATTCTATCGAAATACCGTATTGCTCCCTGGCAGTTCTTATGAAAAGCCGGAATGAGTCAGCAAAAACACCATCAATGTCAAAGGCCAGTTCACTGGGAAGTATTTTCATAAATAACCAATTCCTCTATCCATTCTGCCATCCATTTTATGAAGGCAATGCAATGCTTAAATGAGAATATAAACCCATCAAAGAAGTGTTGAATCGCAGAAGAGAGGCCTTGCGGACCCCTCCCGGAGGGCTAGAGCGATACCACCCCATCTGGGGATGGATTCTTCATTTGTTCCTATGCCGTCCAACTCTTATGATCATTAGAACTTCAATTTTATCAGAAAACAATGTCTATTCAAGCAAAATCATTGTAAGTGGTCAAAAGGCCCAGGAATATTTTTGCTATGCAGGGGCCGAATAAGGCTGTTTAGCCTCCAGGGCATTTTGAGAACTTGCCGATCAATCTCCGATTTATGATGAAATTTCTTGACAATATCTCCATATCGCCTATTATTCGTCTCCTGTTTCAGGCTTTCGAGGGTAGAATTCTATAAGTTTATGTATTATTTGTGAGTATAAGTAAAAATGAAGATCATTAAATCTCTCCAGTATACCCCCAGTCCAATAAAGGGGGGATATACAGATCAGATCCTTCAGGTGGACCTGAGCGTTCATAAGATATCACTTTTGCGACTGCAGCCAGATTTCAAGGAAAAATACATTGGAGGCCGGGGTTACGCCCTTAAACTGATATGGGATGGAACCTCCGAACATACCCGCTATGACAGCCCTGAGAATATCCTTGTTATGGCCGGCGGCCCTTTGTGTAATGAACCCAGGTTTCCGGGAAGCGGCAAATTCATCGTCGGCACCATCTCTCCATTGACAGATACGTTTATCGATTCGAATATCGGAGGGTACTTTGCACCCATACTCAAGCTCTGTGGTTTTGATGCCCTGGCCGTCTCAGGCATATCCGAAAGTGATGTTGTTTTGATCGTGGACGCTGACAATGGTGTTATAGAAATCGGCGAGGCGCCTGTTTTCAATGACCAGATTAATCAGGGAGCAATTTCATACGGTGAGGCCTTGCTAAAGCTCCTTAATCAAGGGGAATTAAGCGAAAATTTCGCAGCCGTTACCTCTGGCATCGGTGCCTCCAACACCAGGTTCGGTATAATAAACAGCCTGTTTTATGATAGACGTCGGAAGAGGATACGGGTCAAGCAGGCCGGTAGAGGCGGAACAGGCACAGTTATGCTACGTAAGGGCCTCAAGGCCGTCATCGTCCGCTCCAGTTTGCCCAAGGTAGGTGCCAATAACCCCGTTGATGAACAAGGGGTCAAGCACGCCGGCGCCAGTCTCAAGAAGGTGGTCAGCCAAGTTGATCCTCAGCAGCTCCGTCTTTCAAGTTGGGGGACACCCGTCCTGGTGGAATATATGGACAAGTATCATATCCTCCCTGTTAACAATTACCAGTACGGCCAGCATTCGGACGCTAGGGCCATATTTGCCGATGTTTTTCTGGACCGCTATTTCAGCAAAAACGTGCCCGACGGCTGTTATAAGGGCTGTAACTTGGCCTGTGCCAAGGGAGCGGAGAATGTCACCCTAAAACTCGGCCCACAAGCCGGCAGGCAGGTCAGTGTAGACGGCCCTGAATATGAAACAGCTGCAGCAGTAACCTGTATGGGCATCTTTGATCCGCATTACATCATGGAATACAATTGGTACTGCGATGAATACGGTCTGGATACCATTTCCATGGGTGTGACCGCATCATTCCTGATGGAGTGTGTTCAGCGGGGCTATCTTTCAGAAGCGGACATAGGCTACGAATTGGTGTGGGGAAACAAGAAAAGTGCGGACCGGCTGCTTCAGGAAACCGCCCTCGGTAAAGGATTTGGGGAAATCTGCGCTCAAGGAGTGCGACGAGCCAAGAATTGGGTAGCAGGGCGATATTCCGCCAAAACGGGCCAGCCCCTTGATCAAGTCTTGAAAGAACTCGGCAAGTTTGCCATGGAAACCAAAGGCCTCGAATACTCTATGTATGTCACCAAGGAGTCGCTGGCCCAACAGGGAGGGTATGGTTTTGCCCTCAAGGGGCCGCAACATGACGAGGCTTGGCTTATCTTTATTGACCAGGTGCATAAGGAACTGCCCACTTTTGAGGCCAAGGCCAAGGCCCTAAAATGGTTCCCGTTGATACGAACCTGGTTTAACGCCTTAGGTCTGTGCAAACTTCCGTGGATCGATGTACGTCACCCTGATGCAGCTAAGACCGACGACCCTGCACAGAATCAGCCTACCCTCGCTTACTATGTTCAGTATCTCAATGCCACAATAGGCTGTAATAAGACTCTTCAGGATATTTTGGACGATTCAGAACGCCTGCAACTCTTGCAGAAGCTGATAAATCTACGCCACGGAAAAGGGACCAGGGCCAACGACCAGATCCCTCTAAGGGCCATGGGACCTGCTTTTATTAACGAGTATGAAGATAGGGCGGATTACTACGATGCATGGTTGATGGATCAGGTTGGGGAAGCCCAAATCCCGGATGATCCCGAGGCCAGGCACAGACTGATTATTAACCTCAGGCAGAAGGCCTATGAGAGTCTGTGTGATGCGGTATACAGTGAAAAGGAGTACAATTCTGAAGGCATTCCTCTTCCTGAGACACTTGAGAAATTCGATCTTATGGACGACCAGGCCAGGAACCTGCTCGCGGGTTTGGGCGTTCTTGACAAGGAACAAAGACTATTATCCAACTAGCCCTGCTTCCTTTGACTGTTGTTTCTTTATGGAAGGCGTTACCCCAATAGACGGCGCGGGCCAAGCTCATGGTTATATCAGTTCAATTCCACGGAACTCAACGTAAGCTAACACGGACCAGTGAAATCCGGGTGCCTGTTCACGAGGATTGCCGTGTCAGCGATGTGTTCGTACATGTGAAGAATCGCTATCCGGACCTCCTGTTGAGTCAAGAAGACGTCTGGGTCAGCGTGAATAATTTAATGTCGACCATGAATCAAATCTTGAACCCTGATGACAGGATCACCTTTTTGCCCCATATTGGCGGAGGTTAAACGATTGTCTTTGAGTATCCGACTGGGCTGTTATGTGTCCTTATAGAGAGGGAGCCGCACTACAAACGTGGTACTAGTCTTTTCTCCCCGGACCTCTATCTTTCCTTTAAATGACCGTATAATGCGGTTTGTGATATAGAGGCCGCGACCGCGGCCCTGGCCTTCCAGAATTCTTAGTCGATCTTCATCGGAGATGCGTCCCGTGTTACTGATCTCAACGCAGGCCCATTCGCCGTCCGCATAAGTCTGAATTGAGAGAATGCCTCCTTTGATCGGAATCGCTTTTGTGGCGTTGTTGAGGAGATTGTCAAAGACTCGTTCCAGGTGGAGGGGGTAGCATCGCACCCTGAGGTCATTATCGAAAGGCCCCTCCTTTAGGTCAACATTTTGCTTGAGCTGCTCCCTGATGGCTTCCTTGTTGATCTCGAATCTTTTCAGGAGCACACTCGTCAGGTCCACCATCTGATCTTCGCCCACATGGTATATACTCAGCGCCAGTTCCTGCAAGCGACTTGTTTCGTCCAAAAGAATGTCCACATACTTCCGGATCTGGTCTTGGGACCGCTCCAGTCCCTTTTCCCCGAGCAATCTCTTGAGCCGTCGGGCAAAACCAGCCGTTGCAATGGCCGGGTTTCTAAAATCGTGCAAAATATCATCCATACGTTCCATCTTCTGGGCCTTCATCAATTCACGGCCCAAAAACAGAAATATCTCTATTTCGTCATCTCTGTAACGGAGTCTGTGATCCAAGGCATCAAAGGTCATGAAATGGGTGGTCTCACCATCAACCTCCAGGGGGATAAGGAGTATAGAGTTGACATTATGCAACGCAACAAATTTCTTGAGATTATTTGATATCAAGTCGCTCCTTTGTGGGTTCACAACCAGGATATAAGAGGGCGTAACTATGTCGAAGTCGGAATTCAGCGAATCATCCCGCAGCTTCAGAATCAACTCGAAAACGGGCTCGCTGCCGACCGGGAAGCTTTTGCCGATGCTGTGATATCCTGACTCGGGATAGCCGGCCTCAAGGACAACATTATTAAGGTCGTCAGTAACGGAAAAGAGGGCTGAGCTCTGGAGGTTGACCATGTCGGCAAGTTCCGGGATCACCCGGTCGAAGACCTCCTTCATCTTGATTCCACTGCGGGTCCCGAGGGTTCGGAAGATATGGCGAACGATTGCCTCTTTTTTTTCATTTGTCCTTTGCATGGAAAGGATCTTTTTCCTGGCAATCACAAAGCTCAATCTCTTGGCCATAAGGTCGGCAAGCTGGACCTCAAGGGCTGAAAATGCCCGAGCCCTTTCAGCAAAATAGATCTGAATGACCCCAACGGTGTCTCTCTCACGTGGATAGAAGCGCGGAATCTCAAGGGGAATGGCCATAAGAGAATTGACGCCCATTCCATTGATGACTTCCTTGTTATGATAACGCTCCTCGGCAAGAATATCCGGGACCAGAAAGGGCCGGCGGGTCTTAACCACCTCCCCGGCTATGCTGCCTTCAAGGGGAATAAAGGACTCGCGTGCATCTTCCTTGCAAGGGTAAGAACCATAGGAAAGCATCTGCTCTGCCTGGGGATCATAGATCCTGACTGAAGCAGAATGGGCCCCCAAGAAATCCACCATATACAGGGTGGCCATTTCCAGGATTTGGGGTTCTGAAAGGTCAGGATCGATTTCAACAATCTCGTCCACTTGACGGGTAACCTGATCCAGGAATTCACTGAGAGCATGCTTTTCCATCCATTTCGTTAGAAGGGTCCAGAAGTCTTTGTCTACTGAAATGCCTTCTGCCCAGGGTTCCTGCCGGAGTGCTTTAACCAGATTTTCCAGATTGATAGGCATGAAAAACTCACAAGACGGGTTTACAGGAGCTGATTTTTAACGTTACATGCTAGCAGAAACGGCATGGAAAGTCAAGAAAGGGGGCCAAGGCCAATAGTTCTCTCATGATTCCAATGGGAAAACAGATGATCTTGTAGACGCACCACGTATTGCATTTCGGGCTTCTGAAATGTTATAAGTTAAATGTCAAGTAACACTTCAGCCATTTTAAACAAACGTAAGATAGTTAAGGACCAGTGGGGTTTCTTTTGGTAAATCTGCATAAACCCTAACGTTGCATAAAATTTGAGTTCAAAACGCTATAGATTAGGTCAGCAAGGGACGTCAGGACATTTTCAGGGGGGGGAAAGCGTCTTAAGCATACGGTGAAATCCTGAAAATAACATAACGTTTCTTGATGGCCTGATGTAAAGCGAACATAGCGTTTTTGGGCCAAAGATCTATGCAGCGTTAGGGCAGACTATCCTCATTTTATCAAAATGGCATTGCAGCTAAATCCGGCTCAGGGCAGCCCCATAAGACACAGCCTCCCCAAGGCCGGTCTTTGCTCTACCTAAGCCAAATCGATATTTATAGCCCAGGGCGCATGCCACGAGCTATGAAGAATTTGAGATACGGCCTTGCCAACAGAGATACCCATTCGTCAAAGCTCCTTATTATCAACAGGCTATATTCTTACAATGTAAGAATCTGCGTGTAAACACAGAAGGCAGGAGGCATTATGCATCTTCATCTTATGCGGATTAGTTCGGGCAGGGAAAGCACGGTCGGCGTTTTGTATATCAACGGCGTGTTTGCCTGCTTCACCCTGGAAGATACCAAGAGGATAAAGAAGATCCATGGTGAAACCAGGATACCTGATGGTCTGTACACGTTAGACCTGCGTAATGAGGGCTCTCTGACAAGAAGATACGCAGACCGATACGGCCACATACACCGTGGCATGATCTGGTTGAGGGATGTGCCCGGTTTCGAATACATATACATTCATACAGGCAACAAAAGGGGACACACCGAGGGGTGTATCCTTGTGGGGGACACCTTAAACAATAATCAGATCGGTGATGGATTTGTTGGCGCATCCAGGCAGGCATATGAACGGATTTATCCGGCGATCGCTACGGCCATTGAGTCCGCGGAAAAAGTTACGTTACGGATCAGTAATCTTGGTTAATGGGCCCACAACATCCGGGGAATTGGGACGGATTGCGACCCACAAGCTCTCAGAAGATATCAGGATAAAGTATCAAATGGGTTAGAGATCATGAAAGAAAATGATCGTCAGATGCAATCATACAAAATACTGATCACCATCGCCGCCTTTGTTATCGTAGTGGCGGGCATGAAGGCTGCGAAAGCTCTATTATTGCCTTTTCTCCTATCCATTTTTATCGCCATCATAAGCGCCCCCTCATTATTTTGGTTACGTCGCAAGAGAATTCCTATGGGAATCTCGCTCCTATTTGTAGTTGTTGGTATCTTGGGAGTCGGGCTGTTAATTGGCGTACTAGTCGGCGCTTCTTTGAATGACTTTTCACGGAATCTCCCTATGTATCAAAAAAACCTCCAAAACGAAATGTCAGGAATTTCTGATTCATTGGGGAGGCTCGGTTTCACCTTGTCGGACAAGATGCTCTTGAAATATGTCGACCCTGGAGCTGCCATAAGGTTGACTACAAATGTGTTAGCTGCTATAGGCAATGTGTTTAGCAATGCGTTTCTAGTTTTCCTCACCGTTGTTTTTATTCTACTTGAAGCTGCATCCTTTCCAGCGAAGCTTCAGACTGCTTTTGGATCATCGAACACCTCCATGGAGAAGTTCAACAACTTCACAGCCAGTATCAATCGTTATATGGTTATCAAGACATTCATGAGTCTGGGAACCGGGATATTGGTTACTGTCTGGCTCGCCGTGTTAGGCGTAGATTATCCAATGCTATGGGGACTTGTCGCCTTTATCTTTAACTATGTGCCAAATCTCGGTTCAATAATCGCCGCAGTACCAGCGGTTTTATTGGCATTCATTCAACTTGGCACGACATCTGCGATACTGGCGGCTGTAGGATATATCGTCTTTAACTTGATTATCGGGAGCATCATAGAGCCTCGTTTTCTGGGGCGCGGTCTTGGACTTTCAACTCTTGTCGTCTTCCTGTCACTCATATTCTGGGGATGGATCCTGGGTCCGGTAGGTATGGTGTTGTCAATTCCTTTGACTATGACTGTGAAAATTGCCTTGTCAAGCATGGACGAAACTATGTGGCTTAGTACGCTGCTAGAGGCAGGTTCCTTACGACAACCTACAAGAGAAAGGACCGAATAGTGGCTGTTCTTAACAGGGGCAATTATTTTCTTCTTAATCTTCAAATTGCTGACCGCCTTCTTTCGATATCTCTTCTTTTCTTCATCACTGCCTAGTTCAAAGCACAAAGTGTCCTGTCAAGCCTTCTTGACAAATCTGCTGTTGAAACCTTAAGCTTAATCGCACACCAATAAGAGAAGATGGGCGTTCTTCCAGCGAGTACGCCAAATTGACAACACAACGAGAATTATAGTGAATCTTTTAGATTGGACGACCATCTGCGCGTATCTGATTGGCATGATTGTTCTCAGCATCTACTTGGGGCGCGGTCAAGAACATGAAGCGGATTACTATGTTGGAGGTAGAAACCTGCCTTGGTGGGCCGTAGGTATCTCAACTATGGCGACACAGACCTCGGCGATTAGCTTCATCTCTGTTCCCGCGTTTGTGGCTTTTCGCGAAGGGGGCGGACTCACCTGGTTGCAGTATGAGTTAGCTGTGCCACTGGCAATAATCTTTGTCATGATTTTTCTTATCCCGTTTTTCCGTCGGCTTGAATTGATCTCTGTGTATGAGTTCTTGGAACGTCGATTCGGACCCGGTACGCGTACTCTTCTGGCTGGAGCATTTCTATTGAGTCGAGGACTTGCCGCAGGAGTGGGGATATACGCCTCGGCTATTGTGCCGGCCGTTTGCCTGCGGACTGAGCTGTGGCACATGATCCTGCTGGTCGGTATTGTCACGATTATTTACGACACGATAGGTGGAATGAAGGCGGTTGTCTATAGTGATGTCATCCAAATGGTTATCTTGGTGGGGGGGGTCTTTCTGTGTGTGGACTTTGCGCTATCAGAGGTCGGTGGTTGGTGTACTGCTCTGTCGGCGCATGATCCTCAGCGTTTTAGGGCCCTCGACTTCAGTACTGGATTAGGCGACGGTGGGAAATTCCCAATATGGGGATTTCTGGCCGGCGGATTCTTCCTCTACGCCTCCTACTATGGTTGCGACCAGTCTCAAGTGCAACGTGAGCTGTCAGCCCCGAATGCATCACATACAAAGCTTTCTCTAATGTTCAACGGTTTTGCACGCTTGCCGTTAACGCTGGCCTATATCTTCTTAGGACTTGCAGTGGGGGCTGTTTTTGTCATGCGTCCGGAGGCCATGGCATTGATCCCCGGAGGTAATCCTGACTATATGGTGCCCACCTTCGTAATGGAGTTTCTACCTCATGGAATAAAAGCGCTGATATTCGCTGGCATCCTTGCGGCCTCTATGTCCAGCCTTGACTCGGCGCTTAATTCGCTGAGCGCCTCAACCATGCGTGATTTCATAGAGCGCTTTATGCCACCAAAGGATTTGCGGTATCACCTGCGCTTAGGAAAGATGACTACGGTGGCCTGGGGCATTTTAGTCATTTTGTTTGCGTTCATGCTGGGCGGAGAAGAAACAGTGGTCGAGCGTATCAACAAGGTTGGCTCTGCCTTTTATGGTCCCATACTGGCGGCATTTGTCACGGGTATTACCATTCGGCGAGTCTCAGGGACGGGCATGGTAAGCGGCATCCTCACCGGTGTGGGATTCAACCTTGTTCTGTGGCGTCGGTTTCCAGAGATTTTTTGGATGTGGTGGAACCTAACCGGTTGCGTAGTAGCAATTCTCGTCGCTTTAGGTGTGAGTCTGGCAAAACCCGATAGGGCGCAGAATCGTGGACCTGGACTGTCAATCCTGTGGGATACTAATGTATGGCAAGAAGAACGGAGATGGCTACCAATCTATGTCGGACTGATCATCTATTTCATAGGAATGGTTGCTTTATGTGCCTGGCTGCCCGGCTTTCTGAGTAATTGTGCGTAAGGAGGTCTGTAGTATTTTGTTCACAGACTATCTAAACTGTTTCTTGACTTTAGTTCATAAATGTGGTTTTTTGTAAGAATTTAGCCTTATTGAAATAAACCGCATGATCACTCAGTGGCCAAAAGGTACTCTCGCTACCGCATCCTATTTGAACATAAAGGGCTTCAGCCATGATCTCCTGACCAAATAAAAGAAGAGCGGTTTGTGATCCCAGGTGTTCGGGCGAGGCGCAACTGATGTGAGCAAGGAGGAAGTATCTATGGAAAAAGCAACTGAGTTGAAGGAACTCTATCTTCGAGCTTGCGAAGCCATGTCGAAAGGAGACTATTCATTTTTTGAACGCCACTTCTCACGCAAGGATGGTGTAATCGCGATTGGTACCGACCCGACGGAATGGTGGGCCGGTTACGCCACCATTGCCAGGGTATTCAAGGCACAGTTAGAAGAAACGGACGGGTTTCAGATCCTGATTGACACCCCCTTGGCCTATCGTGACGGATCGATCGGTTGGGTAGCTGGCCACCCCACACTCAAACTCCCCGACGACACTGAATTGCCGGTTCGATTGACTGCTGTGTTCGAAGAGGAGCAGGAAGGTTGGAAAATCGTTCAATGGCACTTCTCGGCTGGAATCCCCAATGATGTTTTGATTGGCGAGACGCTAACGACTCAATAGCCAACCGCTAATGATTAGCCTCTGAAAATGAGGCGTTCTAACGCGTGGGGACAGCTTTTGGTAAAGGCACATCACAAATTCTTCTTAGCTGGTGCCAAGCTTCCTCGGCCGCAAACAAATTATACAGGTTATTGAAATGCAGACAGCGATATATATTGGTCTTGCTTTCTTAATGGGCACGTCAATGTCAATATATCTGCCGATGAATAGTTCGATGTCCAAATATGTCGGATCTTCAATAACTGCAAATGTAATATTCTTCTCGGTAGGCCTGGTTACTTCCATGTTGATATTGGTGCTCTTTGGCGAGACCGACACATTAGCAAGAACCAGAGATGTCCCTATTCACTTGTTTCTGACCGGTTTTCTAAGTGCTTTTATCGTCCTGGGTGCAACATTTCTCATTCCGCACATAGGTGCAAGGATTTTTTTCATTCTGTTAGTAACCGGACAAGTCCTGATGGCTGTGGCTGTAAGTCATTTTGGGATATTGGAGTCTCCGATGGATCCAATAGGTATCAAGAAGCTGATTGGGGCTGCTTTAGTTATCACAGGTGCCATTATATCGGCGGGTTAGTGTTCTTCCAGAAGTGGCCTTTTTCCGTCAGGGAATCTGCGCCCACTTGCACCCATTTTGAACGGGTTTTCAGTCCTCTCCCAAAAGCCAAGAAAGCTTATCTAATAGGACTCCGATCCGAAGCGAGCCTTTCTTTTGCGTCCCAGGATTCCTCACTTTTTCAAGCTGTTTCTCTCATGCAAAATCCAGGAGTTTCGCTGTCTGAATGAAAACCGTCATTTTCACCGATATCTGCGTCAAATATGCACGACAACCCTCAAGATACTTGACATGTCCCTGCGGTCAAATTTTGATTTCCTTTGATCTTGACGAAAGGACCTTTTCTTCGTGGCGCTTCAGACATTTTAGTGGGTGATCCAAAAATACTGTGGTTATGAGGGCTTATATTTCAAAGAGGCTTTGAGCGGCGGCCTTGGGAAAAGGTCCAAGCCTCCTCAGTGAAAATAGATAGCTATTCCATAATGGGCTCTATTTCTGAAGCCTCAGGCCATGCGTTTTACCTTCGCTCAGGCCCTAATTTACCTGAATAGCCGGCGGGAAATGGCCGGATTTGTCTCCCGAATGTACGAAACGGCACGAAGTTGAGTGAGGTCAAACTGATCCGCCCTTTCAGGAGTTGGCACATAAATTGCAAAATCAATTCACGCAGGCATCCAGTTTGAGCCCATCCATGAACAAGTAGTCGGGCACTGAGTGATGTCCATGTCTCTTCAACCCTTGTCTGGCTCCTGGTTCCATAAATAAACAATTCCTTGCATGATCAAGGTAGCCGGGGAAGCGCTTAAAAGGGTAACCATTTCCGGCTAGACCTGCTTCCCATTGATGGATATGTGAGACAGATAGGCAAGGCTTCACTCTTTAATGGGCATCAAGCCGGCTGGATAAACCCCAGGTTTTTCATATGAGATGAAAGA
>JAXHTA010000170.1:0-7939 GCA_034190285.1 Thermodesulfobacteriota bacterium
CCGCCCTCTGCCACCCCATCGCCGGTTGACGGCCCGCCCCCGTTGCAGTAGAATTGTATCCACGTGAGGGATGTGCCCACCCACGGCACCCCCCACGAGGAGGCACGATGAAACGGGGGGAGGCATGCCACGGGCTGCAAAGAATTTGTGATGCGGCTTTGACTAAATAGACCCCGATAGGTCAAAGCGCCGTATTTTCAAAGACTAGATTCATAAGTATCTTCAATTGCGTTGGATGCAAATGGCGCTTTCCTGCGGCCCTATTGACAACAAATTCCCAATGCCCTATTTTAAAAAATCACCGAGGTTTTCATATCCGGCGATATGCACTATTGTGTCTTGTAGCTCTCATCAGAATCCTAACCCTGATTGTTTCTCAACAATCCCAGGCATTCAGACAAAATGCCCGGTCCTGATTGTCGAAAATTGGTCAAAGATTTCAAATGTCGTTTTCAATACAAACAAGGGATGGCTTATTCAATCTCATCTCACGATCCCATTTGTACTGGGGTAGAAAGCCCATGAGTGGATTTTTCCGGGTTTTCGAAGATTTGAGACCAGGCGACATCTTACTTGATCCGTTTTGCGGAGGAGGGACTTCGATTATATCTGCACTTAGTCGCAGCGCCCGGGTGATTGCGGGCGATCTGAACCCAATGGCGATTTTTCTATCGAAAGTCCTTATTCAGCCCATAAGCACTCTTGCACTTAAAGAGGCTTTTGAGTCAATCCGAAATAATGTCGCTGATAACATAATGAAAAACTATATCGTGCGTTGTCCGGTATGCAAAAAGGAGATTTCATTCGATTATTTGAAGTGGAATCGCCAGGAACGGGTGCAAATGCCCGAGGCGGCCAAAATCAAGTGTATTTATTGTGGCCTCGATGAATTGACTCCTTTACCAAAGGGCGAAATAAAAAGACAAAAGGATTTTTCCGGGATTCGACCCAGGTTCTGGTTCCCTCAAAACTCCATTCGGACCCGACAGAAAACCGGGGGGGTCGCATTCTTCCACGAGCTTTTTACCGGACGCAACCTGAGTGCGTTGGCTGAACTACTTCATGCTATCGAGGAGATTACTTCGGTTAGATGTAAGGAGACGCTACAATATGTATTTACTGCTACGCTGTATAGTTGCAGTTCAATGCAGGCGTTTTCAGAGAAATGGCCATCCTCATCACACGGGTGGACCGATCCAAGATTCTACATGCCCCGAACAGGACAGGAAAAAAACGTCTGGAAAGCATTTGAAAACCGCTTCAACACCGTCCTAAAAAGCAAGAGAGCAACGAATGCTATATTAAAATTCATACAAATCTCAGATTCAATGGAAGAATTTGAGAACTCAAATGACAATGCGTATTTGTATGAAGGCGACTGTTTAACGTTTCCTTTTCCCGAAAGGATGAACATTACTCACGTTTTTCTGGATCCTCCGTTCAATGACAGCGTTGATTATTCCGGATTTGCAGAGTTCTGGAGTTGTTGGCTGCATATGACTCCTGACATCGAATCCGTCTGGTACCCGGGTGTTAAGACGGTTGAAGAAAACTCCGAAAGGCTCCTCAATCTCTTGTTACGAATCAGAGCGAATACCACATCATCGTGCTTGATCGTCTTGGCGTGTGGTTCAAATAAACCTATGGCCTTGGAATTCCTGAATGAGACTATTTCAAAAGCCGGATATGAAATACTGGAGACGATCCCCAGTGTCCGGAATACATTCCGAGATGAGAACAAGGACAGTTCAACAACTCTGTGTCTCACACTCCGAAGAACATCTGGGAAACACAAATCAGAAGACTATATACTTACAGAGATAGACGTAAAGGAGCTGCAATTCCTTGTTCGGGTCGCCGCTTTTTTGCGCCCTGAAATATCAAATCCCAAGAGAATTGTGGAATTAGCAGTTAGTCTTGTTAAACCTCATTTGAGGATACCTCTGAGAAACCTCGACAAATCGTTGATCAGGCTATGGACATCAGATAGAGAACTGAATAGAAAATCATACAACAGATTAGCATTCGTATTTATCAAGCTGATACTATCACAGGATGGCTTCACGGTTATCTCTGCGAATCCAAGTAGTTTTGACGACTTAGATATCAATGGATATGATGAGCCGGATGTCTTTCCGATTCCAGAAGGTCTGGCACGGAAAGCTGATTTTGTAGCGGAGAATGGCCAGGGGAGCGTGATGTTGTTTTGTTTTTACAGCAGGTCACAAGAGGACAAACTCAGATGCATTTCCCAGCGCGTGTGCGAACATGACAATGATAGATTCCGACATATCTGTTGTCTTGTTATCCCTAATCAGAAAGAGTTAACGCGATGCAGGCAGGCTAAATGGGCGGGCAATTGGCCAAGAGGCCTTTTCATTGGCTTCACTAGCCTGGTTGAGAAGGCAATAGAAATAGATGCAACCCGCTTCGGGCACATAACGACAGAGCCGCTGAGGAGCGATTGCGATTTCAGGTCTCAAAATAAGGTTCAGCATTTTAGAGCCAAAGTCCTGGAAAGGGTTCCAGTTGGAGAAGACGGCGATCCTAAGAATTTCCTGCTCAGGTTTGAGGCCAGCCAACTGGAACACATCGTCCCCGGCCAATTTGTAATGATAGATACCTTACCATACAACAAGAGAAAAAGAAATGATATGCGCCGCCATATTCCCTTCTTGGACAAGTCCGAAAATAACTTACGTCATGGCCATAGGATCGATCTATCCCCCATATCATTTCTCAAGAGACCTTTCAGCATTCACAGGGCATATTACAGCCATTTTTGTCTAAACTACCTAAAGTACATGCATCTCCCACCCGCCCTAGCTACGATAACACACACTGTTTTTCCACACCAATTTGAGATTTTCTACAAGCTCATTGAAAACGGGACCGGCACTAATGAACTAAAACGAATGACGAGAGGGACTACCTTTCAGATGATGGGCCCGTTAGGGAGAAGGCCTGACCTGGCCAAATGGCGATCAGACGGCGTTGAAGAAGTTCATCTAGTTGGAGGGGGCGCAGGTATGGCGCCGCTCATTTTTTTTGGACAGGCGTTGAAGTATTACTCTTTTAGGATCCAGGCCTTCATAGGCATTGATAGAATAGATTCTCTGTTGTTTGAAGCGCCTCTTGCGGCAAATTCCACAGAAGATCACGCTGGGCAGGCTCGCGCGTATATTGATGATTTGAGAAGTATCGGCCTTGGTGATGATGATATTCATCTATCAGTTGAAAAAGCCGTCAGATACGGCAGCGCAGACCTCGGATTATCAGGGCGAAACTACTTCCAAGGCTTGGTGACTGAACAATACGATGGCTTTCTTGGTGAATCCAACAAGACCAATGGTCTTCTGGTTCTTGGCTGCGGCCCCGAACCAATGCTTAAGGCCCTGAAAGGAGTAACTTCAAGAGAAAGAATCCCTATGAAGGTTTTGCTGGAGAAAAGGATGGGGTGCGGCACAGGCGTTTGTATGTCCTGCGTCTGTCGAACGAAAAAGAATAATGAGGAACAATATTCACGAGTCTGTACAGAAGGGCCTCTCTTTGATGCGGAGGAGATTGACTGGGAAAGAATATGAAGACGCTGGATGTTCAGATTAATCATCTACGACTGAAGAGTCCCTTGATGACCGCCTCGGGCACGTCAGGACACGGTGACGGAACTGCGGTATTTAAGAAAAGTTCCCGGATAATATCCTCCCTAGGGGCATTTGTGACAAAGGGCGTTACGTTGAAACCAAGACCCGGGAACCTCGCACCCAGGATTGCTGAAACTCGTGCCGGCATCATTAATTCCATTGGTCTGCAGAATAATGGTGTTGAGGCCTTTGTAAGAGAAGAACTCCCAGAATTTCTTAACATTGATCTGCCGATTATAGTAAATATTGCCGCTGACACTCTTGATGAATTTGGCATACTTGCTTCCTACTTGAGTGAAAATGACCCGGGTCAATTAATCCGGGGGATTGAAATAAATGTCTCATGCCCGAACATCAAAGAAGGTGGAATGGCATTCGGCGTAGATCCCAAGCAGGTTGAGAGTATAGTTAAGACCGTGAAAGAAAGGGTTGACAGCCGAATAGCCGTGATAACCAAGCTCACTCCGAATATCACAGACATTACCCTGCCCGCTCGTGCCGCCATTGCTGGGGGTACTGATGCGCTCTCCATGATTAACACGCTAAGAGGTATGGCGATAGACATAGATACTGGGTCTCCCCTTCTTGGGAACAAGAGCGGCGGCCTCTCCGGGCCGGCAATAAAGCCCGTAGGCGTGTTCATGGTATATGAGTGTTTTGAAAAACTACCGGAGTGCAAGAGCAGGGAAGTGCCGATAATTGGGATCGGTGGTATTGCCACCTGGCAGGATGCCATTGAATACGTGATGGCAGGTGCAACGGCGGTCGGCATTGGAACGGCATGGTTAGTCAATCCGGACACATTTAATCGAATCTACAATGGAATCAAGAGATTCCTTATTAATAGGGAAGAAACCATTTCGGACTTGACTGGAAGGGCTCATAAAGAGTAGAAATTTGTATTTTGAGAAAGGAATATTCGGGCCTCTTGAGAACTCATGAACCATCGTAGGAATCGGCCAACCGAGACGAGACAACACCAAGCACATTAACCCTAACCCTAAAAGGGGGAGGCGACGTGATGAAAGACATTCGAGAATACAATATTGCCGCTGAAGAGACCTATCAAGACGGCCAGGTCATCTTTGAACAGGGCAGCTCGGGGGACTGGATCTATTGCATCCTCTCAGGTTCCGTTGAAATATCGAAGAGCATAGAAGGCCGGAAGCATGTTTTTGAGATACTGAAGCCTGGCGAGGTATTCGGTGAATTGGGGTTTATTGGAGGGATAAGACGGACCGCTACGGCCTGTGCTGTTGGCGAGACGACGCTCGGAGTTGTTGACCGGGAATTTCTTGAAAAGGAATTCAATCAGCTTTCCGGAGGCTTCAGGACTATTCTTGGGTCAATAGTCCTCAGGTTTGAGAAGATGCTCGACAGGGCCCATGATTTTAGAACCCGTACAGAACCCAGGGTCCCGAAAGTCTTATCGCTGAAGCTTAAGGATCGTCAGGCCTTTATCCAGGCTTATAGTGCCAACTTGAGTGCCTCCGGCCTCTTCATAAGAACGGACAGTCCATTTGATACGGGGGAAATGTTCCTCCTCCAGTTACCGATCCCTGAAACCCCGTCTGTACTGAAAGTGAAATGCAGGGTGATATGGAACAGGAATAAGGATGACCGTCAGCCCGAAACACCGCCCGGAATGGGGGTCAAATTCTGTGAAGTGTCCAAGAACGATCATCAGCTCCTCAAAGAGTACCTTACGTCCGATTGACCGGAAAAGATAGGCTGACAAAGAGTTCCGCGAATAGGCTACAGTATCTTGAACGGCCGGTGCTCTCCTTTTCCCGCCCCTCTCCTGAAAGTCAATATTTTGACGCATCTTAAGATTCCGAATCAAGCCAGCAGGTATAGTAAAACCCCGAATTCTTGAGAAAAGGTAACTTCTCAAAAATTCCGAGTATATCCTCCTATACAAGGGCCATGTGGGCCTCTTTTGTAAAGGCCGCAACATAAATTCTTACGCCGCACGTTCGACGCCCCCTGGCTAATTAAATACTACCTCAGTACAGGCGGAAAGGGCGGCCGCTTATTGAGAGGGCTTCCTATGGGGCTGCCCTCGGATGAATTTTATGGCAACACCGCCGTTTTCTGAAATGAGGCAAAACTTTGCGGCCTTTAAAAAAGAGGCCCACATGGCCCTTTTGTATGCCCGCACTTTTTGAGCACTTACGAGAAAAGCAAACAATTGATTGTGATTACTAGACAATATTTCCATATGCCACTTCGGCATGGTTCCTGCTATGAAATAGAACTTGATAAAATGTTTCAAGCAAGGGGAAGGGCGGGGGGGGTGCCGGCAGTGAAAAGATTGGAAAGGAATGCCTTATGCAAAGAGGGGCTGACCACCTAAAAGGACACTTATTGTTTCATCTCCTATTTCTGGTGATATTTTGGACTGAGCCTGGGCTGGCTTTTGAGCCTTGGAAGGGAGAGATAGGCACAAACGTAAACTTAAGGAAATCCCCCGGGCTGGACGGGGAAGTTATCACAGGCCTGAGAAAAGGCGATAGGGTGGTAATAAGAGATGAGCGTGGCGATTGGTATAAAATTGCTGTTGAAAGAGAGACATATGGGTATAAGGGGTGGGTTTATGCAGTATACGTCAAGGCGGTCCATACTGACGAAGCAAGGACTTCCCATCCCCTTGACAAGCCCAATCAGGCGCCACCCCTTGAAGAAACACCTTCCAAAGACGCGTTAGCCCCTTTACAGCAGACCCATTATTCGGCCAAAGAGGTGGCGGAAAGTGAGCCCCAGGGGACAGGAACGCAAGAGACTCCCCCCCCCAAAGGGATGCCGCCAAAAAGTACTTCGATGCCCATCCGGAAGACCTTTCAGGAGGTCGTCCGAGTAGAGACGAACAAAAGGCCGCCGAGCGTTACCGACACAGACGATCTGATGGACCTTCAAGGACCGGGAGTTTTTGTGAGACTTCTACTTAGGCTGTCGTCGGTGATCCTCTCCTGTCTGGCCCTTCTGTTTTCCTATAGGGCATTAAGATTGGCAAAAGTCAGCAGGGATGTGGCTTTACGACTCCAGCATAACCCCCAAAACCCACGGTAAGCCCACGGCCGGATGGACATTTGCTATGAAAAGACCAGCGATGTTGAGTTGATGCGTCTTGAACAGGAAGGATATACAAGCCAGAGAACTGTCGAGGCATTAATCGCGTGTGGCCCAAAGCAGATCAGGACGTAGATTTTCAAGAAGTCCGGGACGCCAAAAGGTCCATGTGGGTCTTTTTTTAAAGGCCGCAAAGCCTTGCCTCATTTCAGAGACTTTTTGAGAAGTTGGATCAGGATTAGAGATATGCCTGAAATTGAAAGAAAATTGGAGACGAGCGAAAGACGGTTGGCCTTACTGCAAGAAGGGTATCAGTCCACCTTGGAATTTATTCATAAGATGGAACAATTGATCCAATTTCAGGACAAGATAGACACGCCTTCAAGTATCAGTGAAATCTGGAACGTCTTTTTAACCGATATTCGAATTCTGATTGAGATCGAGGCTTGTGCATTGTTCTTGGTCGACGAAGATACCCATGAATTCATCCGAAAGGGCGTGTCACCACCGGACAAGGGAGCGATTTGCCAAAGAGAGATTGAGTTCCAGATTGAATGCGGCATGTTCTCTTGGATAATAAACAGAAGGGAACCTGCAATTATTCCGTCGCTAGTATTCAAAGAAAAGAAAATAATCATGCTGCCGCTTTCCACGGCAAAGAGGACGT
The DNA here is from genome assembly GCA_034190285.1 of Thermodesulfobacteriota bacterium. Classification (GTDB taxonomy): domain Bacteria; phylum Desulfobacterota; class DSM-4660; order Desulfatiglandales; family Desulfatiglandaceae; genus JAXHTA01. The sequence goes on from JAXHTA010000170.1 coordinate 7,381, forward strand.
TGGGCGTAGTCCTGGTTCTCACTCCAATAGAGGAGAGTGCCATAACACAGGAGAACATGAAACTCCTGACGATGCTGGCCAAACAGTGTTCTCTGGTGGTGGAAAACACGGTCTTGTATGAGCATTTGAAAAGGGAACACGAGACTCTCGAGAAAGCCAACGAAGAGATAAAAATCCTGTCCATAACCGATCCACTCACCAGGAGCTATAACCGCGTCTACCTGAATGAACGTCTTCCCCAGGAAATCAAGAGAACAAAAAGGTACGGGCATCACCTCTCCCTGGCCTTGTGCGATATCGATCATTTTAAAGAGGTGAATGACACATACGGGCACCAGGTCGGGGACTATGTATTGAAGGAATTTGTTTTTTGCATCAGGGAATCTATAAGGGATAATTTGGACTGGATTGCACGGTACGGGGGAGAAGAGTTTTTGATTGTGTTTCCAGAGACGGATGTCAACGGCGCCTGTATCATGGCTGAAAGGCTCAGTTCTGCCGTTTCCAGCAAGGTGATTGAAGCGCAAGGGAAAACAATACGCATTTCAGCCAGTTTTGG
>JAXHTA010000171.1:0-7835 GCA_034190285.1 Thermodesulfobacteriota bacterium
ACACAACTCAGGTATCTGCGCGATATATCAAACATCAGGCAGAGGCCCTTACGGAACTCATGCCGGTTTTAAAGGGGGTTAAATTCATGCGGGCATGGGCAGGCCTTGCGGATATGACCCCAGACATGGCACCGTTGATTGACGGAAATGATCATATCAAAGGCTATTACATGGACTGTGGTTGGGGATATTTCGGCTTTAAATCAGGCGCTGTAACCGGCCGGTATATGGCTGATTTCATGTCCTCCGGAAGTTGTCCGGATATTCTCAAGCCTTTTACTCTCAGGCGATATGAAGACCATCGGCTCATGGGGGAGATAGCCAGCCCCGTAAACTACGGGCCATGGGATTAGGAAGGAATGAAGGGGCAATGACATGTCACTCACGATAACTTGTCCTATATGTGGTAAGCGAAACGGGTATGAATTCCGTTTTGGTGGAGAAGAACGGGGTTCCCGACCCGCTGAAGAGGGTCTTACCCATGAACAGTGGTGTGATTATGTACATATGAGAACCAATATCGGAGGCATTCAAGAAGAGTGGTGGTATCACCGGGACGGGTGCGGTTCCTGGTTCAAGATCCGGCGCAATACATTGACAAATCTCGAAGTTGAGAATCCGGAGGAAACATGAAAGAGCGGCTTTTGAACCTGCCGACTTTGCGAGTGATTCCTGATGTAAAGATTCCTTTTACCTACAGGTCAAAACGCTACATTGGAATGGCCGGCGATAGCATAGCGACCGCCCTTTACGCAAACGGCATCCGTGTCTTTTCAAGAAGCCTCAAATATCATCGGCCCAGAGGCCTGTACAGCCTTAATGGCGAGTGCAGTAACTGCCTGGTGGAGGTTGACGGCATTCCGAACATAAGGGCAGAGACCACGCCCTTAAAGACCGGCATGACCGTAAGGCCACAAAATGTCGTCGGGACCCCGGAACGCGACCTGATGTCATTGATGGATAAGTTTGACCGCTTAATGCCTCCAGGATTCTATTATCACTATTTCCACCGGCCTTACAGACTATGGCCGTTTTTTCAGAACCGACTTCGGAATGCTGCCGGACTGGGCCGAATAAAGCCCTCTTTTCGTATGAAAGGCGTCTTTGATGAGATATACCCCAATGCCGATGTGTGTGTTATCGGCGCTGGGCCTGCCGGTATCCATGCCGCCCTGGCAGCGGCGGATCAGGGCCTTCGTGTAATTGTCCTGGAGGCCCGTCCCTGGGCAGGAGGTTTTTATGATTATCGTTCCTCAGACTATTCGCCCGGCTCTCCCCTTCACGAACGGGCAAGAACCCTTGCCGAGAAGCTGGAAAAACATGAGAATATTCGATTCTTCCCCCATGCATTTATGGTTGGATTTTACAGCAACAATCTCATTACTGGCTTTCAGGTAGGCAACGAAGAGGATTATTTTGATGAGCGTTACATAGAGATCAGGGCGGAAAGCGTTGTGATAGCCACCGGCTGCATTGAGCGTCCCCTTATCTTTGACCACAATGAGCGACCCGGTATCATGCAGGTAGGCTGCGCTCACAGACTGACCAGAACATATGGCCTCCTGCCGGGGAAACGCGCGGTTTTCAGCATTGGAGATGACCTGGGGCTTGAAGCGGCCATTGATCTGTGGGATCTGGGTCTTCAGATACAGTGCGTTGCAGATATCCGATCCGATGGCCAGGCTCCCCGATTGATCGAGAGGCTCGAAAAGAGGGACATTCCATTATTACGAGGTTGGATTGCTTCAAAGGCCCACGGGGCCAAGAGCCTGAAAAAAGCTACGATTTGTACCGTTGATGGAATGATCAGCAAGGATTTCCAATGCGACGTACTGGTTGCTTCGGGCGGAGTGACCCCGGCGGCAGGTCCGCTTTTTCTGGCCGAGGCCAAAATGGCCTACGATTTTTTTACCGGTTTTTTTGTACCGGAGCAACTGCCACCCAAGGTCTATGCTGCAGGACGGTTGTTAGGTTTAAGCGATAGTTTGTCCGTTGAGGCATCCGGGCATCTGGCCGGACTCTCTGCGGCAGCTGATTGCGGGGCCGCGTTGGAAACCAGTCTGAAGCATGCCCGTGAAAAGCTGGAACAACTGCCTAGTCCGACACGGGGTTCCAAGCTGGTTCAGGCTCCGGGTACGGGCAGAAAACGTTTTATCTGCTTTGATGAAGATGTGACCATCAAGAACATATATCAGGCCTGTGACATGGGTTTTGACAAAGTAGAGCTCACCAAACGATTTTCAACTGCCGGACTGGGACCGGGTCAGGGGGGCATCCCAGGGCCCAACCTGCCTATGATTGTTGCACAATACCGGCAATATTACGGGGATTCCAGCGCAACGGTCCTGCCAACCAAAATTCGCCCACCCCTGGTCCCGGTCTCGTTATCGACCTATGCGTCAAACAATCATGATATGTTCAAGCGGACTCCCATCCACGATGTTGTGGAAAGAAGTCCAGGAGCGGTCTTTCGCAGTGCAGGGGCATGGAAGCGCGTGAGATATTTTTCCGATGATTTTACCTGCCGCGGTGAAATTGAAAATGTGCGGAATAATGTGGGCATCATCGATGTGAGCACTCTAGGTAAATTTCGTATCTTTGGGCCGGATGCACTCAAGGCCCTTCAGAGGGTTTATGTGGGGGATATGTCGAAAATCGCCGAAGGAAAGATCAAATACTCCGCCATGTGCAATGAGGACGGCTGTCTTATGGACGACGGCGTGATCACTAAAAGAGGCGACAATGACTATTATTTTACCTCATCCTCCAACCGGGCTGACGCCACTGTGGAATGGATTCGGTATCACACCCGACATGAGGATTGGGATTTCAGCATGGTCAATCTTACGGACGCGTTCGGCGCTGTCAATCTTGCAGGCCCGCAGGCCCGCAATGTCCTTGAAAAGCTCGCAGATGCGGACGTGTCCAACGAGGCATTTCCCTACGCAGGATATCGAGAGTTCACCATAAGCGGCGCCATTCCGGCCAGAGCCATGCGTCTGGGTTTCGTGGGAGAAATGTCCTATGAATTGCATGTGCCGGCATCTTTTATGCGGACGGTCTGGGAGTTGTTTTTTCAGGCAGGAGAAGACTATGGCATTCAGCCCTTCGGAATGGAGGCCCAGAATGTGCTGCGCCTGGAAAAGGGCCATGTGATCATTGGACAGGAAAGCGAGATAAGGACCACGCTTCACGACCTTGGATTGGGCTTTTTGTGGTACCGCCAAAAGCCGCTTTACAAGACGGTTGGTGCGCCGGCCCTAAAATTCACAGAACATCAGGAAGGTAGGATGAAATTGGTGGGACTCAGGATGGAGAATCCTGAAAGGCCGGCAAAAGACGGTTCTATTATCGTGGATACGAGCATTCGTGGACATATCTGTACCTCACGTTACAGTTTTACACTTGGAGAGGCTATTGGACTGGGCCTTGTGGTGTCCGATCTGGCGAATGTGGGCACCCGGCTTGAGATATTTGAGGACAATATGGGTGATGAGCGGTTGTATGCCACTGTCGTACCGACACCCTTTTATGATCCAGAAGGAAAGAGGATGAAGATGTGATGGAAACCATCTTCAACCTGAGTTTCTTAGAAAGTAACTACTCAGGTTGTTCAGGCTGTAGGCTAAAGGCTGTTAGTTTTGAAGTCCCGCTATCTGCGCATTGATCGAAGCAGGGCGCCCAAAACCTTATTCCGCTTTATAGCCTTCAGCCTAAATGCCTACAGCCTATCTACCTGAGTAGTTACCTTAGAAATAAGGATTTTGGGTGAGGAAATGGAAAGCATTAAACGGTATTCTCCGGTGAAGTTTGCACAACACCCGGCCCGAACTGAGATGAGAAATGGCTGGGAGGTTGTGCTTCAGTATGAAGATGAGACAACCGGTCCATTTCTGATTGACTTGAGTCACATTGGAAAATGGGATGTCCAGGGTGAAAACCTTTCATCCATTCGGCCTGCCGGGATTATCATTCCAGAAGATTCTGAACTCTGCACTCTTACTGAGAGCTTTTTTGTAAATCTTGTAAAATGGAACTGGGCAACCATCTGGCATTTTTCCCAAGACATGCCGGATTTCGCTAGCGACTTTACCTTCACTAATGTGACTGAGGCCTATGCTCTTTTTGCGCTCATGGGCAGAGAAGTTTTTTCCATTATGGAAAAAGTCTCCACCCTGGATCTTTTTTCACCCAAGAGAATACCGCCGTTCTTAACCATGGGGCCGGTACTTCACGTACGAAGTCAGGTGGTTGTCTTGGCAAGAGAAGGTCACAGCTCTGCTGTATTGGTCGCATGTCCACGGGGGTATGGTCAGTCAATGGCCGACGCACTTCTTGATGAGGGAAAAGAATGGGGTCTAAGGCCGGGCGGTGAATATATATTTACCAACATGATTGCCCTAATGAGCAATAAAACATAGGGCTCACCCATCAAAGGTCGGGGCAGACCTACATATTACACAAAAACAAACTGGTACCGGTAACGTTCAAAATCTGTGTCCCAAGAATCATTTAGCTTCAACCCTGTTACTCAGAATCACAACAAAATTAACCGCAGACGCACGCAGACATACACATAGATTTTTGTGAATATGGTTGACAACAAAACGGCTGTTGTGGGCGGAGCCTAAGTGGTCACTTCCCTTACTTTATTACAGATATTCTGCGCTCTTGCATTTACCTTATGGCCTAAAATAAACAAAGTTGACCCTACTTTGTTACAGCAACAATGAAATGACTGCAAACTTCCGGATGATCGTATCATGTTTTTCAGAAATGCTATTAATGAATTTCGAACATGGGCAGCTGAAAGGGATCGAAAACCCTTGATACTTATTGGAGCAAGACAGGTAGGAAAGACTACTGCTGTTGAAGTATTTTCAAAGGATTTTGATCAATATATATATCTTAATATGGAAAAAAATGAAGACGCAGAGGTTTTTAATCACGGTCTTCCCATAGAGGACTTGATCCAGTCCATCTATTTATACAAAGACATGACACCTTCACAGGGTAAGATACTGATCTTTATTGACGAAATTCAGAACTCACAGCAAGCAATTACTCAGTTGCGCTATTTTTATGAATCAGAAAAGGAGTTGCATATCATTGCAGCCGGCTCCCTGTTTGAAGTTATGATCAAAGAGTCCGGCCCTAGATTCCCTGTGGGAAGGGTGCAGTACATATACATGTATCCTCTGACATTTGAAGAATTTCTCGCCGCAACAGGAGAAGAGCAGGCCCTGGAATGCTATCACACAATTCCATTTCCTGATTTTTCCTTTTACAAGACTAATGAAGCTTTTCCACCGATACACTCTTGTCGGCGGAATGCCTGAAATAGCAGGAAAATATGTTGAAAACAAAGATATTGCCGGGCTTATACCGGTATACCAGGGACTTCTCGGAGACTATATTGATGATGTGAGTAAGTATGCTCGAAATACAACTATGGTGCAAGTGATCAGGCATGCAATAGAATCAGCCCCCCTTAAGTCGGAGCAAAGGATAAGATTCCAGGGTTTTGGAAACTCAAATTAAACATCCCGGGAGATGGGGGAGGCCCTAAGGATGCTTGAAAGGGCGATGCTTATCTATTTTCTCTATCCCTCGACTGTCACTGAGCTTCCGGTTAGGCCGGATCTGAAAAAATCACTAGACCTTTGTTTCTTGATACCGGCTTGATTAATTATTTTGTCGGGCTTCAGGATTATTTTCTTAAAACAGAAAGTCTGCATTCATTCTATAGAAGACTGCTTGCGGAACATATTGTTGAACAGGAATTGCTTGCATTAGATATGAAAACATCAAGGAAACCTTCATTCTGGATAAGAGAGAAAAAACAATCACACGCTGAAGTCGATTTTATCGTTCCCTTCAAAAATTATATCATTCCTGTGGAAGTCGAATCCGGGAAAGCCGGCACTCTAAGTTCTCTTCATCAGTTCATGAATAGAGCAGAGCATCATTTTGCAGTCCGACTATATGCGGGTTCCGTTGAAAAGACGAAAACATCAACACCGGATGGAAAACCATATACACTTCTCAGTCTTCCATACTTCCTCGCGGGGAAATTGCATGATTATATAGATTGGCTCATAAGAGATTAATCGGTGTGGCGGCCTGGCAAAGGAGTTTATACTGAAGCAATCTGCTTCAAAGAAGTAAAAGGTTCCAACTTTACGAAATTTTGCGAAACTCTTAATCCTCATTTAATTCTTATAAAAGCAAATAGGCAAGATTGCCTTTGGAGATGGACCAAGAAAACTCCTTTAAAATGATGAGATTAGAAAGTCCTTTTTAGTGGCATCCCTTGCGGTGAAACAATTCTATTCGTCATTTGCACAGTACTCGTTCATGAATTGCCTTTGTGATAGAATAAGGCAGCTTTTTATCACCTGGCCGGGATAGTGTTTAAGATTCCCGGTAACCAGCGGGACGTTTTTACTCAGGGCAATCTTCAGAGAAGCCGGCATCTCTGCCGATGTTTATTTGAAAAGAAATGACTGCTCTTGCGTTAAAAGAACGCGGAAGGATCTTCGGCTACGGGCTTAGGCCTCTACGAGTCTTCCGCGGCCGCAGCTGAAGTCCGTCAATCTGAATGGAAGCAGTAAATGGTGAAACTCCATGGTAACTGATTTCAAATCTTTCGGCCAATTCTCTTGACCTTCTTGTACACCAGACCTGCGGTTATGCCGCAAAACCTGACAAACTAAAGGAACAGAACATTCGGGGAGCCGAAGTTGTCACGATAAAACCCGCTGTCATGTGTAAGTAAACGATCGCACTGAATCAATGCGTGACCACCGAATTCACCCCGGCAGTTTGCCGATGTAAGGGCTGATTCCAAAATCATCGCAGAATATTCAACCCCAATCCGCTTCAGTTCATGAACCACCTTTTCGGAGGCACTGCCGTAAACTGAAGTATTTGAAGATCATATCATATAGGGTCTGAATTCCTTCTTGTCACGAATTCTTACTGACACTGCGGTGTGTGAGGTTCTCCCAGTTACTCTGATTTCCGTTGACGCGAGGCCCTCTACGTCACCGTAGGCTGCTGTCAGTCCTGCCGCAAACTCAAGCAGAGCATCGGAAGGGCTGCCCATGGCCAGGGACGTCGGCCCTGGGACGGACACTGATGTCAGGGTGAAATCATCATCCGCAGAAAGGGCGGATATTGCCTGATTTTCCGCCTTATTTCTACCTACTACGACTTTTGTGCGGGAATCGATCCTGAAGTGCCGCCCCAGCTTTAGGAGTTCTAATTCTCTTGGCTCTGGATCTGCCTGGAAAGAAAGCAGGTCTTTCAGCCTTCGCGAAAAGACCTTTTCTGTCAGAAGACAGCCGCCTGCTGGAGAAGGGTATTCATTAATATCTAGTCTCCGTGCCAGTGCCATTTGCGGTTTTCGTGAGCGACCTTGAAAATCCGTCAACAGCTCTCTTCTGACCCATCCTTTTTCTTCCGGTATGGTAACGGGAAGGCGCTTGGCCGAAAGGGGCCTCAAGAGGAGGCGGTCAAGGCCGCTTTCAGAGGCGACCAAAGACAGGGACCGCTTGTTTTGAGACATGGGCCTCTGGCCAAGGACCTCCCCGGTCAGGACGAAACCGGCGTCTTCTTCTTCAAGCATCTCGCCTGCAATTCGAAACATAAGGGCATGACAGTCAATGCACGGGTTCATGTTTCCGCCGTAACCGTACTTCGGGCGTTTGACTATTTCCAGATGACGTCTTGTTATGTCTATTACTCTGAAAGGAAGGTCCATGGACAGGGCCGATTTGCTGGCCTTATGTGAAGTGAAGAATGGGGTCTCAAAAAAAAGGGCCCGGACATCA
>JAXHTA010000172.1:0-7832 GCA_034190285.1 Thermodesulfobacteriota bacterium
TCGTAAGAATATAGCCTCTTGAAAATAAGGCACTTTGACCCGTGGGGGTCTCTTCCGGTTTCTGTTCTGCCTAAGCCAAACCCCTGTTTGTAGCCCAAGGGGCGTGCCACGAGCTATGATGAATTGGTGATGCCGCCACGGGTCCGTCACCAGCTTAGGTTTATTTCAAATGGCCAAAGTGTTACTATCTTCTTTCTTTTTCTATTACTTGATTGTCGGGCCATGTGGAAAGATGAGATCATCGTACTGGTAAATACGCCCGCCAAAGATAGTGTTACCGATTCCTCCGATATGGCCGTCAACACGGATCTCACCCTTTCTCATCTCTGCGCCAACCCAGTTACCGGTGGAGCCCTCTATGATCAGTTTGCCCCCTAACAGCCCGGCACCGGCAAAATTTCCTGTGTTTCCCTCGAGTGTAGTAACCTTCCCACTTGGAATTCCGTAGCCAAGAAAATGAAAAGGTCGTTTCAACTCGCGTAGCCTGAGGCGGATCGTTTTTTCCTTGGCGTTATTGCAGAGTGCAGAGAGGTAAATACCGCAAGGGCCTGAAATCAGGTATGGAATCCTATCTCCCCTGTCAAATTCGAGACAGAGTTCTTCAATGTCGTCGACGTCGTAGTCAAGCCCCCGGACACTCCTTAGCGCAAAGGAGTAAGCCAATGCCACTCGGCTATGATGTTCCGCCAGCCAGAATACCAGGTCCTTTATCTCCTCCTTAACGAACTGCAGGTACCCCTCTATGAGCCTTTCCATGACACTTTCCCGTGCCCGAATAATGTGGTCAAGAGGAATATCTTTCTCTTTATACGGGTAGGCTGCAAAATCTTCAAAAGGATTGATCATCTATCTGAATCCCTCGAGGTCTCGCTCAATTTCTGCATAGAGTGGATGGTCTCCCTCAATAGGGCAAGTGTCTTTTCCAGATAGGACTTGATGGCCCAAGGCCAAGGAGTTCTTAATATGATCACTCTGCTCGTTGTATCGCCTGTAAATCTCATTGACCGTCTCCTTAGCCATGTGGATTTGCAGTGGGTCGCTTCGAATATCACCCTGCTTCTGAGCGATGTAGTCCTCCTTCCATAAAACTCTGTGTGCCAGCGTATAGGGAAGTGAGGCCTTTATGTGTTCCATTCCGACGACCTTATCCCCCGTCAGCCAGGCAAGAGACTGGGAGTAGGTCCTTATCGATGTGGGAAAGCGGTTGGAAATGCAGTTCTTTATGTGATAACAGGAAAACCCGGTATAGTGGCACCCTTCCTCACAAAATTCATCAGAACGTTTTTGTCTGTACTTGTGGCAGAAGCACAATTCGGCAATCACGGACCTCAAGAAGGCATTGGCATCCAAATCTAATGATAGTTCCTGCATGTGATCCCTTATCTTTTTTCTCTCCATTTGGCTCAGCATCTTGACGCCAAATTCCTTATCCATATGTTCTCCAAAGCCATTGGACGTTTCTTCGATCAGCCTCATCTTTTCCCGATGTTCCTGCCGTTTGTTTAGAATTTCCTGGAACTTCCCTTCATATACTGGGCTCCTAAGGACGTTTTTGTACTTGTCCTTCATGCCGATCATAAGGGCCATGTTAGGGCCGGGATGCCTGGATTCGACCATCACGTCAAACCGATCGATCAACGGGGCAATCAAGGTATTGGTCCCCCTATCCTGATAGTTTGCTGTGGCAAAGAGGCAGTACTCTTCATTGATAATCACATCGTTCAAATACTCCCACTTGCCGCGGTCTACACCGTCCAGAATCATACTCTGTTTTGTCTCAGGAAGCCGATTGATTTCGTCTATAATCTTGACTGGAAGCTGCGCAAGGTATGACCAGACTACTACCTCTTCGCCCTGGTTTAGTCGGCCAAGATCGGGTCTGCCGATGATCTTCTCCTCTGTCTGCTCCGGGTGTCCGGAGACCTCGCTGGCCCAGATCAGATCAAGAGGCAACCGATAAGTCATTGAACCAATGTACTCTGCTGAGGTAGTCTTCCCAAGCCCCGGCTCTCCGATGATGAGTTCTTTTCCCCGGTTTAGGGCGGTAAGTAGACTGAACAGGAGGGCCGAATTAAAAGACTGTCCTCTCACCTTCATGTCCGGGCGATTTAGATACAGGTTTTCCTGGATGAATTCATATATCGCTCTGACTTTCTGTCTGATATAGTCTTTTTTCATGTTTTTGTCTGCTGATAGTTCAGTAGCCTTGTTTTTATAACACGAAGTAAGAATTATGTAAACATTTCATCGGGCACCTTGTTCGAGAGAACTCGTCCTAATAAAAGTTTAGCTTGACATGTTATTGTTCTTAAATTATGCTAAGTTATGTACAAATTGAGGTGAGCTGAAACCCCTCCATAGGTCGGACAATATATTATGGATTCTCTCCCGTCACTTTGCTGGTGTCCATCCGGAAGTGGCACTTTCTTTTCGGCAGGCAAGCAGCGCACAGCCCCACCCCTTCGGGGAGCGTTCCCAGTCTCGCAATTTCTGCATCGATTTGCGTTTTTAACTGTGCGGTCTATTGCCTGTACACCTCCGCCCGATTCTTTGATTTCTTCGCAGGCCTTCGCTGTGAATCAGTCCCACTATTTTGCAGAGGGTCCCTGGGCTCCCTGATGCAGCGGAAGACTGTAGGTTTCTGAAACCGGGCACCCTCTACAAGGATTTGGGACTGAACACCCGGAGCTTACAAGGAGTCGGACACAACATAGTAGGACCTATTAAGCTAATGTTCAGGCACAAGTTATCGGTCGTATAGCCTATGGCTCAGTAGTCTTGGAGATGAGAATGGCTGCCGACAAAACTGATGGCAGACAACCCCAACCAAAGGGCTGGGCCTTGTGGAACAGGTTTTCACACATGTCGTGTGTCGAATTTGCTTTGCAGCGCTTAAGGCGTCTGTTTTCACAAGAAGGCATCTTTTGTTCCTCGCCCAGAATAAGGCGCATAATGGATTATTATCATCCGGGCGCGGGCTCAGGGCACTACCCCGAAAGACGAAGCGGTAAAGAGCGCAGAGGCGGTAGGGAACGCAGAAGCGGTAAGGACCGCAGAAAGTCAAAGAACGATCTATACTTAAGAAGCGCTAAGGACCGAAGGTCCGGTTTAGATCGAAGAAGCGGTCAGGATCGAAGAAGAGGTCTGAGAATTCCCATATTTGTTAAACTGACTGCCTTATCCCTTCTACTTATTTTTTTGATTATTTCCATAACAAGCTTTTTGATGCTGAATAAGCAAAGGGGACAATTCATCGACCAGTTAATGAATCTGGGGGAAAGCATGGTACACATTGCAGTCAATAATGCCCCAGAAAAGCTCTTGGGTGAAGAAGACCTGGCCTTATTTCAATTGCTCAATGATATTGCCGAAAATGAACAGGTAGTGTACGCACTTATTACGGACCAAGATAACATCGTGAAGGCTCATACTAATATAGAGGAGCTTAGCAAGGTCTATTTACCGCCGGACAATATGATCCCTCTAAAAGAAGACAATGGTATGAAGGTGAGTTCGCTTATGTATGATGGAGAAGAACTCCTCTTCTTCGAAAAACCGATTATCTATCAAGAACTGAAGGTTGGAGAAGTCCGTCTGGCCATATCGCAGAAGAAAATCCTTCAGAATATTAGCGATGCAAAGAGGTTTGTCTTGTTCGTAACAGTGGTTACTGTACTACTGGGCATCTTGTCAAGTCTCGGACTCAGCATGTATATTTCATGGCCTATTCATAGGCTTAGGGAGAGCACCAAGTCCTTGGGCGCGGGAGATTTTAGTCATCGGATATTTATGAAGCGAAAGGACGAATTTGGTGATCTATGCATAGCTTTCAACAAGATGACTGAGGATATGGCGTTGAAGGAGATGATAAAGGATTCTTTCGGACGATATGTGGCACCTGAGGTCGTTGATCTGATACTGGCAAATCCGGATAATCAATGGATGAAAGGATTAAAGGTAGAGGCTACAGTTCTGTTTGTTGATATCAGGGGGTTCACGGCCTTATCAGAGGGCAAAGACCCGGAGGTGATTGTTGAACTGCTCAATGGCTTTTTTACCCGGGTAACTGATATAGTTATGAAATATGGCGGATATCTGAACAAATTTGTGGGAGATGAGGTGATGGCGGTTTTTGGTACACCAACACCCGACCCTCTGCATGCGGAGGCCGCTGTTAGGGCGGCTTTGGAAATACAAAGACAGATTGTGGGGGGTGATTTTAAAAAAGAAATGGGAGATTTGTCTTTTCACGTCGGCATTGGGATAAATTCTGGTGAAATGGTGGCTGGGAACCTTGGTTCAGCGAAGAGAGTGGAATATACGGTTATTGGGGACAATGTAAATGTATCCGCTAGGCTGACAGGCCTTGCCAAAGGAACGGAGATCTTGATTAGCTGGCGAACGTATGAACTGATCAGAGATAAGAGCATGCTGAAGGTAGAGGAAAGAGGTCTGGTGTCTGTTAAGGGAAGGAAGACCGAACTGAGTGTCTTTAACGTATTGGGCTTCGAAGAGGCTAACCATGTTGAACACAGCCAAGAACCGAAACTCGCATAAACTGGAGGCAATTACTCTTGCCTTACTTGGACTGGTGTTTCTATTTCAGGCATCTTGTTCCGGCGCACTGACAACAACAGGGGTTATTCTCGGGGAAAAAGCCACAAATCATTCGATATTTCGCTCAAATGACTATGCTGTCTGTCTTCTGAAGTGTAAGGAGACCCCTTCAAATCTGGCGGATAGGCTTCTGGGAGATGCAAGAAAATCATGGCTGATTGAGGACGCCAACGAGGGCGTCTCTTTTGAAAAGGGGCAACGTATTATTATTCCCTTAAAGGATGAGAACAAGGGAGGGCTGACAGCGGACGGCTACCAAGTAGTACCCATCCTGGTATACCATCGTTTTGCCGAAAAGTGCGAGTCTCCCCTTTGTATGCCAGTAGACATCTTTGATCAACAGATGAGATACTTGAAAGATAATGGTTACAGGGTGATTACCATGGACAGACTCCTTGGATTCCTCCAATACCGTCATGCCATCCCCAGAAAATCAGTTGTTATCAACATTGATGACGGTTATAGATCCATTTATAATACCGCTTATCCAATCCTGAAAAAATACGGCTTTAGGGCAACGCTTTTCATATACACTGATTTTGTCGGTGCATCCAAAAGCGCCATTACATGGGATCAACTCAGAGAGATGAAATCTGATGGCTTCGAAGTGGCCTCGCATACTTTGTCTCATTGCGACCTCACAAAACGGCGGGAAGGGGAGGATGCCAAGGCACATGCCGCAAGAATCAAGAAAGAACTCTTTGTATCCAAAGAGATTATTGATGAGGAGCTGGAGCAGGATACCATTTCCATTGCTTTTCCCTACGGGTATTATGACGAGAGAATACTGAATATTTGTGACAAGGTAGGCTATAAAATTGGGGTGACTGTCAGGGGGGGGGGCAATCCGTTTTTTTCGGATCCCCTTGTCTTAAGAAGGGATCAGATATTGCAGAAAGACATTGAGACATTCATCGCCAAATTGAAGATCAATCATCGATTCTTTTTTAAGTGAGAGGACACGATGGATAGAGTACGACGATATTTCGCCTGTGCTTTAATCCTGATGACGTCGGTCATCGGTTGTGCGCATCTTGAAACAACTCCGGAGAAACGACTCGTCGAGGAATACCTCCGCATGGGCAGGGCGTACGAAGATAATGGACATCTGATCGAGGCCTTCAAACAGTTCAGACTTGCAGTGACCGTAGATCCTCATAACCTGGAGGCCATTGAAGGACGCGGCCGGGTGGAGCAGGTTTTACGCAGTGCGGCCCAGGACCATTTCAATACCGGTCAAGAATACCACAGACAGGGGAAATATGGTCTCGCCCGTCGCGAATTCCTTATGGCCCTAAGGCTCTGGCCGGATCATACCGAAGCGATGAGGATGCTCACATCGAGAAAACGGGCTCAGATCAAAAGGTATGTTTTACACACCATCGCAGAGGGAGAGACTCTCTCCAAACTGGCAATGACTTACTACGGGGATTACAGCAAATTTCCAATTATAGCCAAATACAATAACATCACCGATGCCACCAGGGTGGAGCCGGGTCAGACAATTAAAATCCCTGAGGTAGAAGGTGTGGGGTTTCGCGTCGCCGAGAAGGCCGTGAAAACCGAAGGACCGGGGCCAGTCGATTCAGTGCCCCTGGATTTGACAGAGGAAGAAGAATGCGAAGCCGAGGTTAGGGCAGAAGAAGAGTTTGTCGACCAGATTGCCGTCTATCGCGAAAGCGGTATTGATCTGTTCAGGCAAAACAGATACCAGGAGGCCATTGACGAGTTTAACAAGGTCTTGTGTGTTCGGCCTGATGACAGCGTTGCTCTTGAATACTCCTACAAATCACATTTTGAATATGCCATGGCGCTTTTTGAAGAAAAGGATTATCTGACAGCCGTTGGCCAATTCACTGCGTCGCTTCAGTACAAAAAGGATTGTCAAGAGTCCCATGCCTACATAAGCAAGAGTAGTGATCTGTATAAAGAGATGCACTACAAGAAAGGGATGCAGTTCTTCGATGAGGAGCGATTGGTTGAAGCTATTGGGGAGTGGGAGTTAGTGAGGTCCATGGATCCCAATTATAAGAGAGTTGCTTTGTTAATCAATCAGGCCAGGACGATCTTGAAGAACATAGAGAAACTGAAAGAAAGGCGGAGGGAGGAAATGCAACAATAGGCTTACTGCCTCTCTACCTATATAAGTGCCACAGCGTCTCGTAGGTAAGGCTAGGGATGAGACACGTTGTCCCGACCCTCATAGTTCATCTGTATCCATTTCCGGTATTCTCCACTACGAACAGAATCAACCCAGTCCGGATGGTTCAAATACCAGTCTACGGTAGTCTCTAAGGCATCTTCGAAGCTATAACGGGGTTGCCAATTCAGCACCCTCAATATCTTGGCGCTGTCGATGGCGTAACGGTGATCATGACCGGGCCTGTCAGTGACAAAGCGGACAAGTCGTCTGCTGGACTTCCCCAGGTCCGATCCATGTAATGGCGGGCCTGCATGGCGGAGGCCAAGGCGCGTGTCCATGAGATCGCATAGATGGTGGACGATTTCTATGTTCTGACGTTCTTCACCCCCTCCGATATTGTAGGTTTCCCCCAATTCCCCTTTTTCGAGTACACTGATCAATGCATCGCAGTGGTCAATGACATAGAGCCAGTCACGGACATTTTTTCCATCGCCATAGATGGGAAGTGTTTTCCTTTCTATAATATTCAGGATCATCAGTGGAATAAGCTTTTCCGGGAACTGGTAAGGGCCATAATTGTTGGAACAATTGGTTATCAGGGTTGGCAAGCCATAAGTACGAAAATAGGCCTTCACTAAGTGATCAGATGCCGCTTTGGAAGCGGAATAGGGGCTGGACGGATTGTATGGTGTTTCTTCTGTGAAGTAGCCTTGAGGTCCGAGGCTCCCATACACTTCGTCCGTAGAGATATGGAGGAATCTAAACTCCCTCGGCCTACCAGCGGATTCCCAGAAATTCTTGCTGGCCTCAAGAAGGCGAAAGGTGCCTAAGACGTTGGTTTCCAAGAAGGCCTCGGGACCTATGATCGAGCGATCCACATGGGTCTCGGCGGCAAAATGGACTACACCATCAAGGCTGTTCTCCTCAAATAGCTTCGCAATAAGCGGGGCGTCCCGGATATCTCCATGAATCAATTGATGCCGTTTTGAAAGGTCGGGGTGGAGATCACTGAAATTTGCAGGATTTGCGGCATACGTCAGGGCATCCAGACTTATAATACGCCAGTACGGAC
>JAXHTA010000173.1:0-7816 GCA_034190285.1 Thermodesulfobacteriota bacterium
CCACAGGGGCGATCCCGCGTGGAACTATCTGAGTTTCCATCTGAAATCCCCGACTACGACAAGGAACTTCCCGGCATCTTAGGACAGATAACTGCGGGCAAGAATGAAACATTGGGAGAGCTGATTTACAGAGTCTATGGGATTTACACCAACAGACGCCTCAAATCTGTTGCCGAATGCAATCAGATGATAAAGGATCCTGACCTGATAAAACCAGGACAGGTTATCCGCTTCCCGGCCTTACCGGCTAAGGTGAGTCCGACATTGTTGAATTACTGTTGGGTGAGCATAACTAGCGAAGAGAGCCTCGAACATGCTTACAGGTTTTTGATGGATCATTCAAGTGATGCGACACCTATGATGATGATTCCGTGCTGGAACGGGAGGGAAGGTTTGAAGTTTGTCATATTGCTTAAGGAGTATTTCAGTGATGAAGAGTCGGCCCGTAATACCTTGAAGCAACTGCCACCAGGACTCGTTCCAGATGCACAGGTGTTGGCTGGTTGGGAAGAGGACACGATCTTCTTTGCAAAACTTGTGCTATAGGTTCGGAGCTTTCATAAGGGGGAAATCAGAGGCGTGTCTATCTTCTCGTATAGGCCGGAGAAGGCGTCCCGAGACTTCGGGATTAACCGCAGGAATATTACGAGTAGTTGCAACATTACGACAATAGGGGTCAGGAATTGAAGAGAAAAAGGAAATTAGGAGAAATGTTGGTAGAGGGAGGGCTATTGACTGAGGACCAAGTCAGGCAGGCCCTGGTGGCTAAGCATCGTTCCTCCAACTTGAAGCTCGGTGAGTTCTTGATAAAACAGGGGGTCCTTGGGGAGGCCCAACTTGTCGATCTTCTTTCAGTACAATTAAAGATCCCGAAATATCGTCCGGACAAGTATCCTCTTGACCTTAATCTTGCAGATCTGATCCCGACAGAAATCGCACAGAAATATCATGTGGTTCCCCTCAAGAAGCGGGGCAACCTCCTGACGATCGGCATGACCGACCCCATGGACATCAGGGCCCTGGACACAATTGAAGTGCTCACTAACACGGAAGTTGAGCCCGTGATTTCCACTGAACACGAACTCAATCAGTTACTCAACAGCCTTTACGGGATGTATTCAGATCTTGACGGCGTCCTCGAAAGCATTGACCAGTTGCAGTATGCGAAGGATGCCAATATAGAAGGGAAGACAGGCAGTGGGGATATCGAAGTAAGCTCGCTCCAGGATATGGCTGAACAGGCCCCGGTTGTCCGTCTGGCTAATTCCATCCTCTCCCAGGCTGTGCGGGAGAAGGCAAGCGACATTCATATCAGTGCTGAGAAGGATTATGTCCAGGTACGGTTTCGAGTGGATGGAAAGCTCCACGACGTTCCTGCCCCACCCAAGTCCATGTTCCTCCCGATCGTGTCGAGACTGAAGATACTGTCTGATATGGATATTGCCGTGTCAAGGACGCCCCAAGACGGACGATTCACCGTCAAAATGAATAAGAGGGAGATCAATATAAGGACTTCTACGATTCCAACGATCTATGGTGAGAATCTGGTCCTTCGCCTGCTGGACACGAGCACTGGCATTTACGATCTGAACCGGCTCGGAATGTTTAGGGGAGATATGAAAAAGATCGAGTCCATGATTGCCAAGCCTTATGGCATGATTTTGAGCACAGGTCCCACGGGTAGCGGTAAGACCACCAGCCTTTACTCCATCCTGAAGCAAATCAATCAACCGGACATCAATATTGTCACCCTGGAAGACCCGGTGGAATACCGGATAGAGAAAATCCGGCAGGTCCAGTTGAACCGGAGGGCCGGCATGACCTTTGCGAGTGGCCTCAGATCCATATTACGGCAGGATCCCGACGTTATCATGGTGGGTGAAACACGGGATGCCGAAACAGCCACAATTGCCGTTCAGGCAGCCCTGACCGGCCATCGAGTCTTAAGCACGGTACACACCAATGACGCTGCCGGCGCGATCACACGTTTTCTGGACATGGGTATTGAGCCGTTTCTGGTTTCTTCCGTGATGCTTGTTTCATTTGCCCAGCGTTTGGTCAGGAGAGTTTGCGAGCACTGTAAAGAACCTTACACCCCCCCCAAAGAGGCTCTGGTCCGCTGGGGCCTCGACAAGGTGCAAGGGGGCGATTTTCAGAGAGGCAGAGGATGCTTCAATTGTATGGATACCGGATATTCAGGCAGGACCGGCATATTCGAGGTCCTTGCCATTGATGAAATGGTTCAAGATATGATCTTGAAAATGAGACCTGCTCAGGAGATCACCAGGGCCTCCCGGCAAGCAGGAAAGCTGAGGACCCTGATGGAGGATGCCGCCGATAAGGTACTTAATGGCGTCACGACCCTGGAGGAAGCGGCTTCGGCGGTGATGGTTTAGGGAATACCGTAAACGGATGCAAACATGCCCAGATTTTCTTTCAAAGCGATAAACGAAAACGGGAAGACTTTAACCGGTGCGATCCAGGCCGATTCGGTGGAAATGGCGCATAGCCTATTGATTGAGAGGGGACACATCCCATCCAGCGTTAAAGAGGCCTCGGCCGGTCCCCGATGGAACTCTTGGTCTGGCATCCAAGAACACCTTTCCAGTGTCAAGGCCCCAGATTTAATCATCTTTACCAAACAGTTTAGGACAATGGTCAGGGCTGGAGTGCCTATAGTGAACCTTTTACAGGTGCTCCAGAACCAGACGGAAAATCCGAAGCTCAAGAGTATTATAGGCTCCATAACAATGGACATTAGGGAAGGGCACACCCTCTTTGATTCCTTTAGCAAATATCCAAAGGTATTTTCTTCTCTGTACTGCAGTCTGATCAGGGCCGGGGAGTCGAGCGGGGCATTGGCGGACGTCATGGATCGGCTAATATACATCACAGAACACGAGCATAAAATCAAATCGGATGTCAAATCAGCCCTTCAGTATCCGATTATAGTGGCCGTTTTCCTGGCCGCCGCATTCTTCATTTTGCTGACGTTTGTGATTCCCAGATTCACACGAATATTTACGGCAGCCGGGATAGAACTGCCTCTCCCCACGTTCATTTGCTTGTCTCTGTACCGGTTCTTATCTGACCACATCTACCTGATTCTCGGGGTGGCGATCGCCGGTACGGCGGGGATCATTGTTTATTTGAAGAAGGCGCAGGGCAGATATATAAGGGATACCCTTCTCCTGAAACTGCCCATTTTCGGGCCTCTGTTTATAAAGGCCGCTATGTCCAGATTTACCAGCATCTTTGCCATTTTGCACACAAGCGGTGTACATGTGCTTGAGACAATCAAAATTTTGTCCGGAACAATCGGAAATGCAGCTATCTCTAGAGAATTTGATCAGATAGGTGAACGGGTGGGAGAAGGTCAAGGCATCGCAGGACCTCTGAGATCTGCAGGATATTTCACCCCAATGGTTACCAATATGGTTGCCATTGGTGAAGAATCCGGAGAGTTAGGGGATATGCTTAGAGACGTTTCGGAACACTATGATGATGAAGTTAATTATGCAATCAAGAGGCTATCGGAATTGATCGGGCCCTTTCTTACTGTCGGACTGGCCGCTGTTGTGGGCTTCTTTGCGCTTGCCATATTCTTGCCCATGTGGGATCTGACAAAGATGGTGAAGTGAAACAGACACGTTATCATATCAGCCTTTATATAATCATTCCGTTCATTACCGCCGGAATTGCTTGTTTCTCGGCACTCGTGGCATTTCGGTTTACCGAAGGTTATTTGAGTCAGGGAAACTTCTCGGAGTGGGCCTTCTCATTCCTAGCGGTGATTATAGCCTTTGTGGCTTTCTTTTGTGGCCTTGTAGTGGTGCGATCCGTATTAAAGCCAGTGGAAATGTTTGTCGAAAGGGCGGAACAACTACCCCAGGTGGTCAAGACGAATGTTGAGACACGCGAGCAAAAGCACGAGGATGAACTAGGACGTTTTACGCGGGTCTCTGCTCAGGTCACGGATTTCCTCACAAAGATCGATGCCCAGCAGCTTTTTCCGGAAGTCGTCGCAGTTAGCAGGGCCATGCGAGGCATTCTGAGCCAGGCAATGAAGGTTGCCTCCACCGATTCCACGGTCCTTATCTCCGGAGAGAGCGGCACGGGAAAGGAGCTTGTGGCCTCTAGCATCTTTGAATTCAGCCCCCGTAGGGACAAACCTTTTGTGAAAATAAACTGCGTGGCCATTCCCGAAGGACTCCTCGAAAGCGAGCTTTTCGGCCACGAGAAGGGCGCATTTACCGGAGCAACATCCCAAAAAAAAGGCAAGTTTGAGATAGCGGATGGCGGCACCCTTTTTCTGGATGAGATTGGAGATATGCCCCTAAATACACAGGCC
The DNA here is from genome assembly GCA_034190285.1 of Thermodesulfobacteriota bacterium. Taxonomy (GTDB): domain Bacteria; phylum Desulfobacterota; class DSM-4660; order Desulfatiglandales; family Desulfatiglandaceae; genus JAXHTA01. The sequence continues at coordinate 4,352 of JAXHTA010000173.1, forward strand.
AAGATGCTCAGGGTACTTCAGGAAATGGAGTTCGAACGTGTGGGAGGTGCCAAACCCATCAAAGTAGACGTCAGGTTGATTGCCGCCACCAACAAAAATCTTGAAAGAATGGTCAAAAATGGGCAGTTCAGGAAGGACCTCTATTTTCGTCTAAATGTCTTCTGCATGAATCTACCTCCGTTAAGAGAGAGAAAAGAAGATATCCCCTCGTTGGTGAGTCATTTTCTTGCCAGAGCACCCGGCTCAATCCGCATATCTTCAACGGCCTTGCAGTCGCTATTGACCTACTCCTGGCCTGGCAACGTGAGAGAACTGCAAAATGTCATTGAGAGCGCGACAGTAATGTGCGAAAATGAGCTTATAGAAACCCAGCACCTTCCTGATAGCACCTCATTGGACATTACCGGTCACGCCATCCCATCATCACAGGATGAGGTAATCTCGATTGACAGGAGACTCGCCGATTTTGAGAAAATGTTGGTAATCGACGCCCTAAAGAGAACCCGAGGGGTCCAGGTAAGGGCTGCAGAACTCCTTGGCATCAATGAGAGGAGTCTCTATCACAGGATAAAAAAGCACGGTGTTGACGTTAAGTCCCTCAAAAACAATTAGTCTGGGGCAGGCATAAACGACCTACAAATTGTGATAATTCACCTACACTATTTGCAGGTTTCAAATTAGCTACGACAAAATCATTAAAAAGTAGCAGTTCTTGGTAAACAAATAATGATTTAATTTCAGTGTTTTATCATCAAAGTGGCTTGGCGGATTGGAATATTTCCCACACTGGCACACATCATGCAGTCTTGGAGGTTGGGATTCTTGAGGGTGGTCAAGAGGCCTTTCTACAGGCATTTTGACAGGCACTACGAATATGAGGTAGTAGCCCGGCATTACCTCTAAGTTCCATCCCCATTCATGGGTGAGGGTCGGGTCAGGGGGCTACACCCCCTGATCGGGAGATCTTATTTCAGCCAGATTCATTAGGAGAGGAGACTATGAAAAGGAATAAAGGGAGTTTAAAAGGGGAAGAGGGTTTTACCCTTATCGAAATCATTGCCGTCCTGATCGTCTTGGGGATTCTGGCAGCAGTTGCTGTGCCCAAGTTTTTTACCCTAGCCGAGGAGTCGAGACAAAAGGCCCTTTCGGGCGCGGCAGGTGAAATGAAAGGCCGAGTGAATCAGTATTTTGCATTAAGGCTCTTGCAGGCTGACACCCCGGGTCAAATCGACTATACCGCTTACACAGGGATCACCGACCTGGGCGCTGACTTTTCGGCCACTATTATCAACGGAAATAGTGAAATTAGCGGAGTCATCACAATGAACGACGGTAGCGGCGCTAACACGAACTGGTCAATGGTAAGGCCGAGATATTAGTCTGCGTGATCAGTTTGCGGGCCCTGGTTCGGCCCGTGCGGGCAGTGTCTGTGAGGGTGCGGGCTCGGAGTCCTTAATAATAGCCGACGTCCGTTTATATGGGGCCTGGGAACCAACTTTTCTATGGCCTCTTCCATTCGCAGCCCTTGCAGATCCTCTGCAAGACACTCTTTGACCGAGATAAGAACTGTTTCTATCCTGGAGGAGTCAAGGAAATTCACTTGGGCGTCATAGTCTGCAAGGATATCTATTAAGCTCGTGCTTCCCTTCTCTTTCATCAGGGAGAAGACTTGATGCCTTTCAAGGGCCTTGTCCCCAATTGAGCTATAGATCTCAATCAGTGCTATTCGTGCCTCGATACTCCCTGGGCGTTTGTCAAGGAATCGCTCGAAGTAAAGTGCCGCCTTGCGCCAGTGCTTCTTTATCCTGTAACCTTCGCCGAGTATATATAGCGGCTCGTCGAAGTCCTCATTCAGCGTTCTTGCCTTGAACGCTGCCTTTATGGCAGCGTCTGTGAGGCCTTTTCGCAATAGTATAACGCTGAGGGTCCTGTGGTATGGGGCATACTCAGGTTCCAGAGAGATCGCCTTACGGACCTTTTTTTCCGCCTCACCAAGCATCCCTTTTAAAAACATGACCTTGGCCATACCATCGACCGCCCTTGGTAACAAGGGGCAGAATCCAAGGGCCTTCCTAAAGAGAGCTTCAGCCTTGTCGACTTGTCCCATAGACAGATAGTACTGGGCCAGGTTGTGCGCTGGCAGGGCATCTATCTTCCGATTTAGCCCAGGTTTGCAGTTCATGGCATTTTCAAGCTCAACAAGCGCCTCACAATGCAGGCCATAACGAAAAAGGGCATTTGACAGATTGATCCGGGGCCGGACCAGATCGGGGGCCTTTTTTACGACATCCTGCCAGAGGGTAATCTCAGTCCTCATCACCTTGTTGCGCAAAAGAGTGGTGTGACCCTGGGACCACAGAAGAAAAGCCGTCGCTGCGCACATGGAGATATATATCGTTTTTTTATACGAAAAATAATTAATCGCGTGCGTGGCAAGGAGGCCGATCAGGACAAAAAGGAAAGCGGAAGGAAGATAGTTCCTGTGTTCAAACACGGGCTCAAGGGGAATAATCGAGCCTTCTATCAGGTGATTCAGAAAGAAAAAAAGGATTGCAAAGGCGATTAACGGCCTTTTCCTTGAGATCAACACGCCCATTCCGATTAGGAGCACCAGGGCGAGGACAGCCGGAAAAGTGGTCCATGGAGTGAACAGGGACCCTGAAATCTCAATGTCGTGTAATAAGGACAGGCGCGAGCTGATGGGATAAAAAAGCTGGGTCAGATAAAAAATCATTACCCTTGGCTCGGTGAACAATCGTTCAACAAGGGTAAAGGGCCGGTACTTATAGTCATCCAGAACTGAGACCGGCTCTCTGTATAAAAGACATATCAGCAAGACCGCCAGAATAGACAATACGCCTATCTTAAGGGCCTTCTTGACATTTTCTGTGGTAACACCTCGAATAAGAACGAGTTCGTACAAGAAAAGACTGATGGGCAGCGTAACTGCATTTTCCTTGGAGGCAAACGAAAGAAGGAAGGCAACTCCGCACATGACAAAAAACCCAACACTGCTTATACAATTAAGCGAAGCCCGCCCCTTGAGGTAAAAATACATGGCCATAATATAGAACATCCCTGCCATACTGGCCATTCGCTGAACGATATATGTCACGGAAGTAATGTGTATTGGGTGTGTAGCCCAGAAAAAAACAGACAAGAGAGCAACGGCATAAGAGGTCTTTTCATACGGACCTTTCAGGATGGGCAGGTGCAATGTGTTATATATAAGCAAAAAGAGGAATAATGACGCGCAGTAATGAATTATGAAGTTGACGACGTGATACCCAAAGACATCATTCCCGCCCATATGGTAATTCAGGGCAAAGGTAAGGAAGGATAAGGGCCGCCACATCTTCTTCCTTTCACAATCGGTCCCTTCAGGAAGTTATTTTTCATTGGACGGTTAGCACATTACTTGCTGCTGAAATAATTTATTTTATGGCCGGTTCTGGAGCGGCAGGC
>JAXHTA010000174.1:0-7758 GCA_034190285.1 Thermodesulfobacteriota bacterium
CAGCAAAGAAGGCAATGTCCAGGCAAAAGGCATCGCGTTCGTGCAAGGTACAAACGGTTTTTCATTTTTGTGCATCAGCAGAAAACAAGATTTTAAGACCTTTCAGCCCATTGCACGATCCATGGTAAAGGGGACCCGTTTCATGCCTGAGAAAATGGCCGGCGTCATACGGCCGGATCGCATGCGAGTTCATCGGGTTAAACAGGGCGAGACATGGGCCGGAATTTCGACAAGATATTTCGGCTCGCCCGAAAAGATGGGGCAATTGGCTGAATATAACGGGCTTGAGATTACAGCGAGCCCGACTGTAGGTATACTCCTTAAGATACCACCATCTTCCCGGCTTCAGAACTTATAAAAACAATGGCTAAGGGTTCACGTCTTTGATTGGTGAAATTATGACTTTATCGATGAAGGTACACCATCGGTATTTGCTCTGTTTGAATCTGTAAACACTATTTGTCTTTCTCGTAGCAATGGTGCCATCTCTTCAGGCAGAAACTATGCACGGTATCAATCTTCAGCAGGGGAACCAGCGTCAGAACAAAAAGCAAATGGGTCTGTATGATAGCTGTCCTTGATGGTTTCCAATCGGCTATGAGTGGCCCAGAAATGCCATTAATCGTCGCAATCGATCCTCGGTATTCTGGCTGTCAGGTAGACTTCATGCTGAAAAAAACTCAGATGCCGCCAACTCTTTTCCCGGGAATCATATGCCTTTATACCCGTTTGCCCACATTTTTTGTATTGGCGTCAAATTGAGCATCAGAAACCTGCCAAGGCGGTGTCAAACCAAGGGACATTTGAAATAGGTCTATGTCTCTCATAATGAATATCGAAATATCATTTCTGCTGTCGGTAAATCAAGGCTTACCCACTTGAAATACCGAGGAACCATAATCAATTATTATTTCCAGGATTAATAACACTCACATCATTGGTGCCAGAAAAGGAAGTGCCATCCGTAAGTTCTCCAGAAACTCTAAAGGTGACATTTGCCGGATACACGTCAACAGTTGAGTCGATAAGTTCTTTCACCTCGTCATTGTCAAATTTGACGATCAGGGTTTCTTCATCGACTACACTTCTTTCAGCCTCAACGAAGTCTTCAAACGCGTCATTGCTTGTCACTATGGTGATTATAATAGTCTCAGAATCAATATCTTCTTCACTATAACCCTCAGGCAGATTAACCTTTGCGCCAACATATTGACCCTGCCGTTTCATATTGATCGTGTCAGGCTTCACATCAACTTCTGCTTCCAGTTCGCCAAAAGGGGGCTCTTCAGCGGCATCACCAATTTCAATAATTGAAAAATCGGAAATGGATACCTCAGCATGCACTCCAGGCTTCCCCTGATAGAGAATCACCATAATGTCATAGTCTTCATCAGATGGTACAATTTCCTGGGTGAATGAAAAGGTTCCAGCTGGCTCGGAAAGACAATCTCCTTCTGTGGGTTGCGGGTCCGTAAAGATTTGCATAATAATTTCGTCATCAATACTAGTAGTGAAAAGAACCGAATCTCGTTCGCAGGCATCATCATAGGTGCCAATTATTTGAACAGTATATGGCTCTTCTTCAGATACTGTAATCTCATCAATTGTGTCCGCCCAGACTGGATTTGCGAAAAAGAGTCCCAGACTCACAAACAACAGCAATGAACTTTTTTTGCTCATGGGATTAGCCTCCTTCAAAATGTTTTGGTTAATTTGGTTTAAAATTTGGGCTTTTGCAAATAATGCACAACTACCCACAGGGGTCTCTTTTGGTTAAGTTATTAAGAAAAGCTCACAAACCCAGCAGTCAGAAAGGAAGCGTGTAACTTTTCAAAAAGTCTGGGGATATTCTCCTATCCGCTAAGCCATGTGGGTCTCTTCTTTCTTCCCGAATTTCTTGAGAACTCACGGATGGATTTTGTAAGCTACTGAACCTTATGATAAAAGACAAACTACAACCATCAAATACAACGGGCATCAATAAATGATCAAGTCAATGAATGACTCCGAGATTGCTTTATTTGGCGATTCGTCTACCCCTTACGACAACATACCCGACCTCTTGACTGGTCACACGAAAAAGTCTTGCCAAATCTGCCAATGAGTATTTCAATTCCACTGCTCCCCAGTGACAATATAACCCCCTTTTTTCCTGATTGTAACATAGCCTTTGAGCCCCTTTGTTTTCATAAGAGTAAAAGAGACTCTTGTTCCAAAACGATTTCAACAATACCTATTGACTAAATCCATAATGAGAATGCATTATAAGACGTTGCTTTCCTGGGTAAAGAGTATAGAAAAATTGCTCTTGTGAGTCAAGGACAAGGCAAACACAACACGATATGGCATCAGACCGGACTGCGGTGAAGAGGTTTTTGAGAAAAATGAGTTGAACTGTGAAGTGGCCTTCAAGGACCTGAATTTGTAGAAAATTCATATGGTGGGCTGATTTCTTGTTGTCGGAGACAGCAAAATTCTTCGGAATTATACATAATTGACATGCAGATGGCTTTGTTCTATTGTATTTTCCTTCAAAAAAGGACCTCTCCGCAACAATCGGCGGTGACTGAAAGTTATAATAATGTGTATCAAGGAGGCAGTCCAAGAATGGCTATTTTCAGCATTTTCGGACACCCTCCAAGTTTATTATGTGTGCGATACGTTATTATTCCAGGCCTGGATCAGTAATATCCATTTATTGCACAAGTGTCTTGTATATTTCCTTCTTGTGTGTGCTTATCGTCATGTTGGGCTGTAGCCCCCCACCAGAGAAATCCCCCGAAAGGTATGCTGTGAGGGTGCAACGAGTGGTGTGGGAGGCGCCTGTCCGTCCAGTCGAGCTTTCCGGCAATGTTGTCGCCCGTTATGAGAGTATATTGAGTTTTCAGGTTGCGGGTCGTATTACCCGTCGATTGGTGGATATTGGCGATGTTGTCAAGCCAGGTGAGTTGATCGCCGAACTTGACTCCGTGGACTACGACCTGGCGGTGCACAACCTGGAGAGTGCGGTCGAACGTGCACTTTCAGACTACGAAACGGCTCGCGCTGACGAACGGCGATTCGCTACACTAAGGGCGCAAAATGTCCTCAGTCAGTCGGAATACGATCGGCAACTCAATGTTCTGAACCTGGCGAAAGGCCAGTTAGATGCCCTGCAGGCCAGCTTGAAGATCGCCTGCAACGCCCGGCAATATACGAGGCTGAACAGCGAAAACCCCGGCGTGGTCAGCGCCATTTTCGCCGAGGTTGGGCAGGTGGTAAATTCAGGCCAAGCTATCATTCGCCTGACACGAACCAACGAAATGGAAGTTGCTGTGGACCTACCGGAGAATTGCCTGGCCGAACTCAGCAAGGCACGAGTTGAGATTACCCTGTGGGGGGACTTACAGGCAAAATACGAGGGGAGTATTCGTGAATTATCGCCTCAGGCCGATCCTAAAACGCGCACATATTTGACGAAGATCCGTATTCATGAGTCAGACTCCAGGCTGATTCTGGGCCGTACGGCGCGCGTGCGCTTCATCCCCCAAAGCGACAGGGAGGTTGTGCGTATGCCCATGACGGCCATCTGGCGGAAACAGAGAGATCCCATGGTCTGGGTAGTGGACACAGACAAGAACACGGTGGCGGCCCGCGAGGTTTCGTTGGGGCCTGTGTACGGTAACGAAGTGTCCATTATCTCCGGTCTTGCCGATAACGAAATCGTGGTTACCGCAGGCGCACATAAGCTATCTCCGGGACAGCCGGTCCTTGTGCTCAATTAGCGCCTGAACGAAAACTTTATCAGTTCATTGTGGTCGGGGATCAGAGGTGAGCCCCGATTTCACAACAGGCTTCAGCATCAAGTAGCTTTAAGGACTGCTGTCGTCTTTTCCATAATCGCTTGAAGTGTTAAATCTTTTCCTGTTCCCTGACCAGTGAACCCCGGCAACTGTTACCGCTCAGGTACCCGATGACCCGTTTCAATATCTCCGAATGGGGCCTCCGCCACCAATCGCTTTTGCTGTATTTCATCATCGTGTTGATGGGCTCCGGGGGTGTTGCCTTTTTTGACCTGGGGCAGCGTGATTTGCCCAATTTTACGGTCAAAACCATGATTGTGCGCACCCTTTTGCCAGGTGCCACAGCAAAAGAGACTGATCAACTTGTCACGGAAACAATAGAAGAAAAACTGATCGAAACCCCGTGGCTGGATTTTGTGAGTAGTTTTTCCAAGCCTGGAGAGTCCGCCGTTCTGGTAGTCCTCAAGGACTACATCCCTAATCCCAAAAAGATCGTCCCCGATATCTGGTATCAGGTGCGCAAGAAGGTCTCCGACATTCGCAGTGAACTACCGCCGGAAACCCTCGGCCCCTTTTTCAACGATGAATTCGGTGATGTCTTTGAACTCGTGTACGGTTTTACCGGCAAAGACTTTTCTTATGCTGAGATCAAAGACTATGCCGAATCGGTACGCAATGAAGTCCTCCGGGCCGAACTCGTGGAAAAGGCGGTCTTGGTAGGCGCTCAAAAGGAAAAGGTTTTCGTCGAAATAGACCACCACAAGCTTGCCAGCTTGAGAATAGACCCCTTTGTCATTATAAACGCCCTGCGATCACAGAATATGCTTGTCTCCGCAGGGGCGGCCCAGACCTCGCACTTTGAAGTGCCCTTGCGTGTCTCCGGCCCCTTTCGGACCGTGGATGACATCAAGAATCTGACCATCACCGCAGGCGGAAGACAGTTTTTGTTGGGAAACATTGCACAGGTAGGACGTGGCTATGAAGACCCACCTGTCTATATGATGAGGGTTAACGGAGAGCCTGCTGTAGGCCTGGCCGTCTCCATGCGCGACGGCGCAAACGTTCTCGAACTTGCGGAATCCGTGCAATCAATTGTCGATGACATACGTCCGGCGCTGCCCGCGGGCCTGGAATTGCATCTGGTTGCCGATCAGGCATCGGTGGTCAGCCATTCACTGGACAAATTTCTGGTGAAGTTCTTTGTGGCTGTGGCGATCGTGCTGTTGGCAAGCTACGTCAGCCTGGGGCTGCGTACAGGTCTGGTGGTGGCCACTACAGTGCCTCTGGTCCTTGGCATTGTCTTTCTGACCATGCTGGCGGCCGAGATCGACATGCACCGTATCTCTTTAGGCGCACTGATCCTCTCGCTGGGTCTCTTGGTGGATGATGCCATAATCATTGTTGAGATGATCCACGTTAAGCTGGCCCAAGGTTGGGATAGAATCAAGGCCGCAACATTCGCCTATACAAGCACCTCCATGCCCATGCTCTCCGGGACTTTGGTTTCCGTGGCGGGCTTCCTGCCTGTGTACATTGCTCACTCGGCCGCCGCCGAGATGCTTTCCTCTCTTTTCTTAGTCCTTGCCATAGCCTTGATTACCTCTTGGGTAGTGGCCGTACTCTTTACACCGTTAATCACGTTTAAGCTGCTGCCAAGCAATAGGCATCCTGAAAAAAAGGACGTGAATATCGATATCTACACCAGCGGTTTCTACCGGCGCTTTCGCCGCCTGGTTCGCTGGTGCGTAACCTATCGCAAGACTGTTGTTCTTTTGACCTGCGCTCTTATTGTCCTGTCCCTCTACGGACTCGGGCATGTAAGTATGCAGTTTTTCCCCCTATCTGACCGCAAAGAACTGTTGATCGAAATGTGGTTGCCCGAGGGCTCCAATCTGCAGGGTGTGAAGGAACAGGTCATCCGCATTGAGAATTACATTGAATCAAACGACGATATCGTTGAGCACGTGGCCTATCTGGGCGGAGACAGTCCGCGCGTACATCTTGATCTGTATCTTGAGCAGTTGAACTCCAATTTTGCCCGGTTCTTAGTGCTCACACGGGGGGGCGAGGCCCGCGAACGGGCTTTGCAAGATCTGCGCCGTCTCTTGAAAGAAGAGTTCCCGATGGTGAGATCGCGCGTGACTTACATGACTTTTGGGCCACCCGTTGACTTCCCGTTGTCTTATCGTGTCATTGGTTCTGATCACAATAAGCTCCGCAACATAGCCGGCCAGGTGACCGAGGTCATAAAACAACATCCGGCGACCTTTAACGTGCATTCAAACTGGCGCGAGCCTATTACGGCTTTGCGGGCCCACGTGGATCAGGCAAAGGCCAGCGCCCTCGGCGTGTCTGCGGGTAGTCTGGCGGAGAATATCAACATGCTCATCAATGGACTCCCGGTCAGTCAGTTTCGGGAAGAAAATGAGCTGATAGATATAGTCGTGCGTACAAATCCCGCGGCCCGCACGACCGTTGGTCTTATAGACGAGCTGAACCTGTATCTCAAAGATGGAAAATCGATTCCCCTTGCTCAGATAGCGCACCTGGAGGTGACGGGAGAAGAGGGGGTTATCTGGCGCTATAACCGTTATCCGGCCATATCCGTGCGTGCTGAAATCCCTCAAGATGTCTTGCCAGCCGACGTGGTTGACGACCTGGAGCCCCGACTCGATCTTTTGCGCGCAAAACTCCCCATCGGGTATCATATAGAGATAGCAGGCATAGTGGAAGTCAGCAACACGGTGGATCGCTCGTTTCAGAAAGTCCTGCCGATCATCGCAATTATCATATTGACGGTGCTCATGCTACAAACCCAGAGCATGAGCATGACGGCCCTTGTGCTTCTGACCTCACCCCTTGGCCTTATCGGGGTCGTGTTGGCATTACTGGCCTTTGACATCCCTTTCGGACTGGTGGCTCGTCTCGGTGTAGTAGCCCTGGCCGGGATTATAATGCGCAACTCTATAATCTTGATCGACCAGATCAAGCAGGATCTGGCCCAGGGTCTGAGCAAATGGGAAGCCATCATTGAGTCAACGGTACGCCGCTGCCGGCCGATCGTCCTTACCGCCCTGGCGGCTATCCTTGCCATGATCCCTCTTACAACTGACCCTTTTTGGGGGCCCATGGCGGTTGCATTTATGGCGGGATTGTTTGTCGCGACCTTCCTCACATTGTTTTCTTTCCCCGCCATGTACGCTGCATGGTTCAGAGTGCAACCCCCGCAAACCTAAGCACCCACTGAATGTTTGCAAATTACGTGAACACGGTATCGGCGCAAAGCCCGTTCTTTCGCTGTTGTTCCCTTTCCATTTGATATCCTGCCGCCAGTGGCAAAAAAAGTCTACCTGGTGCCCGAACGAAAACTGTCTTTTTCGCTAATCTCTACCTCAGATCGGAATTCTGATCCTCAAAATATCTAATACATTCCTGTGGTTAAAACCTTAATCTTCCTTGATCTTGAGGTGAGACATCTACGAGATCAGATTTGACAAAACAGGCATCCATGCGATAATGGGATGAATTCTAGGGCCTGTAAATGGACACTAGGCATATGAAAAAAGCACCCGTGATAAAACCGGCTCGACTGAGTCGAGGGGACCAGGTCGGCGTCATCGCTCCGGCAGGCCCGGTCAGTGCATCCGATCTTCAGCCCTGTCTGAAAATATTGGAATCTTCAGGGTTTAGAGTGCGCCTTGCACCCAACGTTTACAACAGGCAGGGCTATCTGGCAGGGAATGATGAAGAGCGTCTCAAAGACTTGCATACCCTGTTCCAGGATCAGGATATAAAGGCCATTTTCTGTGCCAGGGGCGGGTATGGAAGTCTCAGGCTCCTTGACAAGATCCGGTATGATATGATCAAAGAAAACCCGAAGATATTTGTCGGATACAGTGACGTCACCGCCCTCTTGCTTGCCATTCATGGAAAGACCGGCCTGGTTACCTTCCATGGTCCAATGGTTCGTGAGTTT
>JAXHTA010000175.1:0-7645 GCA_034190285.1 Thermodesulfobacteriota bacterium
TTTCAATTACGCGAACCCGAAATCTCCTCGGTTATTCCGCGAAAGTCACCATCACTCCAATACAAATTCAAGACTCTGATTGGGCCGATTTCTAATCAGCTTAATTAACTTCGGACCGTGTAGCATGCAATTCAAAAGGATTTTTCTAGCCCTTGCCGTATTGGCCGTAACCGCCATTACATTAATGATTGCGATTCTGGTTGTGCTCGCTGTCTTTGGCCTTGAATCAGACCCTCTTGTCTTACCTCAAAAAAAGCTTGCTTTGGAAGACGTGCGAAGAATCAAGCAGGTCTTAAAGGAAAACAACCCCAGGAGGTTGAAGGCCGGTGAAATCAAGGAGTTGTCTGTATCTGAACGTGATGTGAATTTGGTCTTATTCTATGTCCTGTCCCACTCCCCATTTAGAAAGACACTCACCACGCACGTCTACCTGAATCAGAATTCGGCTAACGCCCTTTTCACATATGTCATGCCAGCCAACCCATTTGGCGCTTACCTGAATGTGTCGGCCTATCTGCACCAGTCAATAGACAGCATTGATGTTGATAAACTTCGCATAGGCTCTGTGGCGCTTCCCGGCTGGGTTGTCGACCTGATATTGAAATTTGCCCTGAACTATCTGCAGCAACATGAGAAATTCAACAGCGTAATTGAATGCCTGCAGTCCATCAGGAGCATTGATTTTGATGAAGACAATGTAGTAGTCGTCTACCAGTGGAGGCCTGAAATAGTCGACCAAATAAAGGATCAAGGAAAGAGTCTTCTGTTGCCTGATTCCGAGGCCGAAAAACTGCTGATATACACGGCACAGTTGGCCATGATCTCCCGCAACGTGGATGGAAACAGCGCATCCCTGACACGCTTTTTTCAGCCTCTCTTCAAGATGGCCTTGCACCGGACCAATTCCGGAGGTGATCCCATCGCCGAAAACCGGGCGCTCATACTCGCCCTGACTATCTATGGCATGGGCAGAACCCCTGATAGAATTGTTGGCAATAGGGGACTTAAAGAGGTCGAACGGCCGAGGCCCGTCGCGAACGTAACGTTGAAGGAAAATAGCGGCAGGGATAAGTCCTTCAGGCCTGCGGAGGTCAAGGAGACCAGGCGACCGAGGCGGGTGTTGAATCTGACATTGCTTGACCGAAAAGAAAAGGGCAAGGCCTCCGGCAGCGATGTTGGCAAGAGTAATAAAATTCCCAGACGAATCAAACTATCATTATTGAACCGGGGCGATCTGGCCCTGCATTTTATGGTCTCTGCCGCCATCACCGTATCAGCGGGTGGGGGGATGGCCGATTTGCTAGGACTTTTCAAGGAAATGAGCGATTCCCAGGGCGGTTCAGGATTCAGTTTTGCTGATCTGGCCGCTGATCGCGCAGGTGTGAGGTTGGCTGAGAAATCGATGCGTTCACCTGTTCATGCCGAAGCATTGCAACGGCAAATGGGTAGAACATTGAACGAAGCTGACTTTATGCCGAGGGTTGATTCCCTGCCCGAAGGAATCATGGAACTTGAGTTTAAGAGCAGGTACCGAGATTTGGACAGTGCAGCCTACCGCATGGTGGACGACGAGATTTCACGCCGGATCGCAGAATGTAGTATCTATGAGTGACCTACCGATTTCCCTCAGCAAACCGGCCACGGCAAACGCAGTGAAAACTATATTTATTACATACTCTTTTCTTCTATTGATCTCTGTGTTCACGCTTGATGCCAATGGCGGCATGGAATCATACCTGGTGGTCTTTGAAGAAGGGTCCTTCAGACAGGAAGCAAGTCGATTATATAGGGCAAAAGTAACAGTATTCATGGGCGGCAAGAAGCTGAGAACAAGCGAAGGGATTAAGGGAAGCACCATGCCAAACCGATTCTTGTATTATACGGATAGGGACCTGCCTGTAATTGCGTCTGGAGAATATGAGTTTGACGTAAGATACAGCAGAAAGTTCGGAAAGGCCCTGTGTCTGAATGGGGGCGGATTTACGGACACGGTCAATCCAAACCCCACCAAGCACGGTCAATATGTGGCCAATGGGATATGGGTGCATAAAGGGAGAAGTAAAGGTCCTGTCAAGGGCTCAGAAGGGTGCCTGACAATCGACCCGAGGGATTGGGACAAGTTCATAAGTCTTTTCCCTGGGGCGGAAGAATGGAAAAATAGGCGCTGTCAAGGTGAGATAATTATAATGAGGAATTCGGATGCATACTTCCGGAGACCCAGTCGTCCTTCAAATCTTCGTATTCACATCGAGGGTCAATAGTCAGTGACAGGTCCTTGGGAGGATGAAAACCATTCCATCATAGCAGAGTTTTGTCTCTGTTGTTCTGCAATCAACAGCATCTTCTCATCTCGAATTACCATCTTCCAGGTGGCCCGGATATACCGTGAGAAATGGTCCTTGAACCGGAGCATATAGTAGAAATAGTTGAGTGATGAGCCATATGGAGCGTGGTATTCCTTGGACAAAAGCTCCGGGGAAGGGCATATGAGTTGCAGGAAGTGAGCAATTCTTTCTCTTAAAGGTCCCGGCTTCCACAACTGCCAGAAGTAGGGTGAAAGGGAAAGCGAGCCGCCTTTGTTCCAAAAAATCTGATCAAGAGCCCAATCGATTACAAAAGGATCGAGGTTGTCCGGCATGAGCATATCCAGGATAGTATCGGGCACACTGGCATTCACTAGGCCCCTGGCAAGGGATAATGTTAAATAGACTCCATTTCCAGCGCCCCCTTCCCGAGCGCGATCGCCCAGTTTCTCCCATCTTATTTGGCCATGGTGACACCGGATGGTTTCCCGGATGTCGCAAAAGGTTCTCAGCCCGACAAATTCAAGAAGGTTTTTTATCGCAAGATGCAGGCACAGATGCAAGATCAGGTCTTCGGGAGACAGTACTAGGACCTCTACACCGGCAATTACTGAGGGTTCGGCCCTATCCCACATTCCTTCAATATCCACGCTGGCGCCAGATGGGGTCAAATCGAAATCCCAGTGTATGTCCAGACGCATGTTGCCTTGCGCCGGATAACAGCCTGATTGTATAAGCCTCTTCTGGCACCTCGACAGGTCTTTCTTTCTGAAAAGCAGGTCCACGTCGCTCAGAGTCCTTTCACCCCTTCTATCGTAGACGGCTTCGGCCAGATGGGCTCCTTTCAGCACAATGAAAGGAATGTCATCATCCTTCAATATTTTCAGTGCAGTTGAGAGGTTGTGATACAGGCGGACATTCCTCGCGGCATTCTGGATATATATCTCCTTCATTACAAGCAAGACATAAGTGGGGATATACCCCCCCAAATTAAGTCTTTTGAGACATTGATACACGAAAGGGGCGACGCAATGCCTTAAAGACCGTCGTATGACGTCAGCCCAATCCGGAGCCTCAAGGCCCTCTAATGCGGGGATGAGCGAGGATGCATCTTCTGATCCGAGGCAGTCCAGCAATAGCCTGTCCGCTTTATCGAGTTCCACTTATTCCTCTGCCCCTCCCCTACCCCGATAATTCTGGGCCTGCTTCTCAAACAAGCGGGCATACTTTCCGTTAGATTCGACCAGCCGGTCATGGGAGCCGCTCTCCAATATCTTCCCGTCCTCAAATACAAAGATGCGATCTGCCATCCTGACAGTGGAAAACCGGTGACTGATAAGGATAGCCGATCGACCTTCCAGTAATTGGCGAAATGTCTTGAAGACCTCATATTCACTTCGTGCATCCATGGCGCTCGTAGGCTCGTCGAGCACAATGAGCTGGGCATCTCTCAGAAAGGCCCTTGCCAGGGCCACCTTCTGCCACTCGCCGATGCTGAGTTCTTCCCCTTCTTCAAACCACTTACCAAGGATGGTCTTGTATCCTTTGGGAAGACGGGAAATAAAATCGTTGGCGCCGGCTTGCTGGGCGGCAGCGGAGATCCGTTCCTGATCAAGTGGTACGTTGATGTTCCCGAACCAGATATTTTCCTCCGCCGTCATATGATAATGGGCATAGTCTTGAAATATCACGCTGATTTCCCTACGAAGGGATACAGCCGCAAATTGGCGCAGATCAATGCCGTCGAATCTAATAGTTCCTTCTATTGGGTCATAGAACCGGCATAGCAGTTTGATGAGCGTCGTCTTTCCTGAACCATTTTCACCCACCAATGCCACCACTTCCCCCGGCTTGATAGAAAGAGACACATCTTTCAGTACCTGTCTATTTATGCTGTTGGGGTAATTGAACCTCACATGTTCAAAAACGACACCTTCTTTCATGGGTCGTGGAAAGGGCACTGGGTGGAGGGGTTCCTTCACGCCCGCCTCCAGACCAAGGAACTCATAGAAATTGGATAAAAACAGGTTGTCCTCGTAAAGCCCAGCAATCCCTCCCAGCACTCCCTGGAGAGAGCCGAGGCCTCTCTGAAATGCCTGAAAGTACATGACCATATCGCCTAAGGTAATAGCACCATGCACGGTGCGGTAGGCAATGAAGCCGAAGGACCCAAACAGGGCCGCCATTGCGCTGGCCTGCGCAACGAGGTTTGCCACGGAACGTCTCTTGGCGATTTCGAGCCTTTCACTGCGTAGATTCCTGCGCAAATCTGCAAAGCGGTCGATGAATAGTCCTCCCAGATCAAACAGCCTGATCTCCTTGGCATGGATATCCCCCGTCAAGAGCCAGTTAATGTACCTGGTTTTCCGATCCATCGGGGTCCGTTCCCGCTGCCAGTTAAACATTATCCCGGAATACTTGAGACGCACAAAGACGCCGGGCACTGCCGCGGCAAAGAGGACTATTGCGATGCTCCAGTGGAAAAAAAACAGCAAACCGGCCATGGCTGTAAGTGTGATGCAGCTCTGTCCCAACCCCATCAGGCCGTTTATTATGTGCGTGGGCCTGTGAGGACCCTCCTGTTGGGCACGATGAAGGGTGTCAAAGTATCGTGGATTTTCGTAGTAGGCCAGATCAACCTCGACCGACTTGGCGTGTAGAATATCGTACATATGGTCAGTAACCGTGGATGCCTGGGCCTCTCTCACAAGGCCGGCAATCAACCCACAAAGGGCATTCAAAAGAGCAACAGATACTGCAACGCCGATAAGAAGGGCCACGTCTACGAAGGCTGCTGCCCTGTTCGGATCTCCCGAGGCAAGGGTCACGGCGTCTACTATCAGCTTCATAAGGTAAAGAGCCAGAAGAGGCAGAGTACCCTGTATAACAACAAGGGCCAGGCTGGCGATAGTCCAGCCCGGCCCTGCCTGCCATACGAAACCTATGGCACGATCAAGACGCAACGAGTGCCCTATTTTTTTTCGTAAGGAGTCATTGTCTTCCATTGCTCAATGTTTGTTGGGTTCATGGAGTTCTTGGGGCTCACGGGGTTTGTTGAGTTTGTTGAGTTTATTGGGTTTATTGGAGTGGAGGCACAGGGTGCCTCTTTGCCTCCGCCCCTCTCCCCATGGTTTTTACCTCATGCCACAGCACCAGATCGTAAGGCTTCATGCATCCAAACCGTCCGTTTTGGGGGAAGTAACACGCCACCGTGCGGTTACGGTAAACGTACTTGACGACCCGCCCTTGTTTGGTCAGCAATCGTATCCGTTCAACGGAAGGTCGCCACAGGTAGGCAACCAGGCCGCTGCCCCGAAGCCGGAAGTAAAGCATGCGGCCTATGTGACAAATAATCCCCCACGCCCATCCCCTTATGCCGCGAAAATAATGGCCCTTAAAAGCCCACACTAGACCGGGCCACCCGCCGCGCACGGGAATTCGTTTTCCACCTCTTTCCGCATGGGAGACCCTCCCCTCAAGGTTGCTTTCAGTCACCAGGGTCCTGTCCGGAAAGGGGTTATTGTCCCCCCTCGCAACCATACCCTTCGGCAGCATGCGCATCACCCGGTGGACCAGTTCTTTCTCTTTTCCCCCGTGATCCAAGGCACGATAAATCACCACGTCGCCAGGGTGAATATCAGTCACGGAGGAGTGCTCCACAATCAGGCGGTCGCCGAACCTGAAAGTCCCGGCCATGCTCTGACCCTTGTATATACGGGTTTTATTTCTCAGGGGCAAATTCTCCCTTCCTCAATTATTGATGCACACCAATTAATGTGTTCCTTCCATTGCAGCATCAATCGCATCCCAGTCCACATAATCCTTTGGAAAACGCATTCTGAATGACGGGGCTTGGCGGCAGGCATCAATGAGAATCTCAAAGACATTTTTTTTAAGGTACTTGGGGAGGAAAAGACAGTGATGTCGGTGCTCATTCCAAAGGTGCCGGAACGTGTCTTGGGACTTGATGGAGCTCAAATCAAAACGCTCACCTTTCTCAAGCAAAAACATACCTCCTATCCTGGCGGCCCGAGGCCCGTCTGTTATGGGCCCAAAAGGTGTACCGTGCGACAATACCGCGTCATCACCACGACGCAGGATGAGCTGGTCGTCGTTTAGCACGGGGGACAAATTAGAAGTCGTTACAACAGACGTCTTGCCTCCCTCATCCGGGGCTAAGAAAACAGCCGCCGAACCGTTGCTAAGCACACCGGCGCCATGAATCATGACACCATTGAAACTGGGAATAAAACTGGCTAACGTATTCTTTAAGGCGGGCACCAAGAAGGGGCTGTCAAAGAAATCCTCAAGCCCGGGATCATAGAATATATCGAGTTCATTCGAGAAAAAGTCATGAATAATAGCCGCCCTAGTAGTAATCCTGAAACTCACCTGATCGGGCCGATCCAGGCACTCGTGCAGTCTTGATCGCACCGGGCGTGACCTGAGGATTGGATTATCAAGCCAGCGCCCTTGGAAACCAATGAAAGAGGAAAAAAGCGCACATTCCTCTCCGCTTAGATTTGTCATGCACTGTCCATCCAAATCGAGCCGCCGAATCCGAATGCACACATCAGGTGTCTTCTCCGTGACCTTGAATTGATCAAAGGTATCCCACCGAAAGGGGGGAATGAAGATATCTGACTCTGTCCGAAAGGTAATACCTGCTATCTGATGGGTCAAAATTATCATAACCTGGACCAAGGCAAATTAGAACCCTTGGCCGTCTCCTGAATGGCAATTACTTAAAGCAAGGGTCCCTTGCATACAAACAGGGAAAGCATAGTTTGATCCCGTGATGCACTCATCTCCAAAATTGTGCCCTTGATTGCATTTCTGGAGGGGGCTCAACCCATCACGACACATATCAGAATCACCACTGCTTAAGCCATCCGATGATATATCTCTCGCAGTTGGAGGTTCATAGGTAGGGCGGGCATCTTTTTCCTTCATGATAAAACTCCCTTAGACTTGATACATTGAAAAAACTGTGAACCGACAATCGGTGAACGGTTACGGTATTTTTATGCCCCACCTGGGCGAAAATATTCTATGCCACCCCTGCCCCTTGAACCCTCTTACGTGATTTAGGGAAAAGCCCCAAGTCCTCAGCATCCTCACAGAACCGGCAAGACACGTCCAGCTTTCCGGTCTTATGAAAGTTGTTGGCCACACAGGAGCCCAGACAAAGATCCCGGTGAAGGCATTGTCCGCAGATCCCCCCCAATTGAGCGGGAACCTGCTCCCGCAACCGGACAAGACCTGGACAATGGCACCAGACCTCCCGCACGCTGTCTTCTTGTATCCGTCCATAGATCAACTCAGGGATCGTGACACCGATT
>JAXHTA010000176.1:0-7631 GCA_034190285.1 Thermodesulfobacteriota bacterium
CCATGGACTGATGGTAATCCAGATGATCCCTGGAAATATTTGTAAAAACGACAATCTTGAAAGGACAGTCCCTGGCCCTTCCCTGATCGAGCGCATGGGAAGAAACCTCCATGACCACATGTGTAACGCCTGCATCTGCCATCTCCCGCAAGGTCCTCATAAGATCAAGGGACTCGGGTGTGGTCACCGGGGCCTCCAAGGTCTCTCCGCAAAAGCGGTAATTTATTGTCCCTATGACACCGGGCTTGGCCCCAGCGGCCAGAAGGATGGATTCCAGCAAATAACTGGTCGTTGTCTTGCCGTTGGTGCCTGTAATCCCTGTCAAACCTATGTCCTTAAAGGGCCGATCGAAGAATCTGACGGAGAGCTTGGACAGCGCAACGCGGGAGTCCCTGACCAAGACTGTAGCAATTCCCTGGTCAGTTCTATTGAATTTCTCAGCAACGACTGCTATGGCCCCGTTTTCAACGGCCTTACCGATAAAATCATGGCCATCAAACGTCTGCCCCCTCAAGGCAACAAACATGAATCCCGGCTCTACTGCTCGGGAGTCATAGGCCAATCCTTTTACCTCCGTCTCACCGTCACCGCTAAAATCGCGTATCTCCATTCCATTCATCATTCTTTTAAGTCTCATCCTGTCGCGCGTCCGTTCTGTCTCTCATTCAGTGAAACTCAGGTTGGTGGTCTGAACATGACCTCCACCTTACTAACGCTTTGAAGGGGCGCCCCCGGACCGGGCATCTGTTTTATAGCCAAGCCAGTCCCTTCTGGAAGTACCTTTAGTCCCAGGGACCTCCCCTTTCTGAGCACCTCTCTCATCCCAAGGCCTCGAAAATCAGGAAGAAACCCCGCCATTACCTTGGAGGGCTTCTCCTCCTCCAAATCAGCGTATGGCCTTTTTTCTGCATCTGCCTGGGCGTCCATGCCCTTTGTGACCACCCTGAGTTGGGGGTTGACCCTGAAATAGTTAAGGGACCACTCGCCTACCTCGCTGAAGACCGGTGCTGCCACTACGCCTCCATAGGGTGTAGTTTGTGGTTCATCGACCACCGCCAGGATGACAAACCTGGGTTGACGGACAGGCACAAAGCCCACAAAGGTCGCAACATATTTTTTCCCGGAATACTTTTTGGTTGTGGGATCAACCTTCTGGGCAGTCCCGGTTTTTCCTGCAACCCTGAAGCCATTGATGGCGGCCTGGGCTCCCGTTCCTTTGTCGCTTACCACATTTTCAAGTATCCTTGCGGCTTTCCTGGCCGTCTCGTTGGAAAGGATCCTTCTGACAATCTTCGGATGTGTCTCCTCGATCACATCTCCTGAGTCATCCACAACCGCCTTAACCACATATGGACGCATCAATTTGCCCCCATTGGCAATCACCGCCATTGCCATTGTCAGCTGCAGGGAAGTAGTGGTCAAACCCTGCCCAAAAAAGAGGGCACACTGATCGAGCGGTTTTGCATCCTTGACCGACCTTATGAATCCTTTCCTTTCGCCCAACAATTCAACGCCTGTCTTGCTGCCGAACCCGAAGTTCCTCAGATATTCGCAGAATTTCTCATATCCGAGTTCCTGACCAATCTTAATTGCGCCAATATTACTGGATCTCGCGATGATGTCAGATACGCTCATCACACCGAATTCGTGGGCATCATGGACCACATGAGCACCAATCTTATATTCCCCCTGCTCACAGTCGAAATTGGTCTGGGGCGCCGCCACGGATTCTTCAAGGCACGCAGCCAGGAGAAAGGCCTTTATGGTGGAGCCGGGCTCAAAACAATCCGTGATCGTTCGGTTTCTCCATTGATGAGGCTTGTATTTGGAAAATATATTTGGGTTGAATTCCGGGACCACTGCCATGGCCAGGATCTCTCCGGTCTCTGGAACCACCACCAGGCAATGGCCGGCTCTGGCCCTTGTCTTATACACCACTGATTTGAGGACCTGCTGGGCCTTATACTGAATGTCCTTGTCGATCGTGAGGATCAGATTGTGCATTCCCCGGCCAGAAGGGATCGGGCTGCTGATGGCAAAGGGGCGGGATAGGGCGTCACTCATGTGGGTGAGTCTATATTCCGGCCCTTTCAAGAGCCTGTCATGTCTTGCCTCAAGTCCTTCAAGGCCTTGATTATCGAGGCCAACAAAACCCATAAGGTGGGACGCGATTTCTCTGCCGGGGTAGTAGCGCCTGGTTTCGGTGACCACACCCACCCCATTCAGGCCCAGGGTCTTGACCTGCTTGGCCTGCTCCTGGGGTATTCTCCTCACTATCCATATAAAGGAACGTGGGCTCTTCAAGAGATTCAGGACCTTGTCCTGTCTTTCTCCCAGGACTAGGGACAAACGCATTGCCGTGTCTGCCTTGTCTTCGATCCGGTTGGGATGGGCATAGAGAGATCCTGTTTCGACGCTCAGGGCCAGTTCATGACCTCCCCGGTCGTATATGGTGCCACGTTTCGAAGGGAGTGTAGTTGTCCTGTTTATATGATCATCGGCAATGGGTTTCAGGTACTCTCTTTCGAGAACCTGAAGTTGATATGCCCTGGCCCAGACCGTTCCCAGGCCGAGCAGAAAAAAAGCGGCCACCGCATAAATGCGAAATCGGATCCACTTTTTTTCCTTGATCTTCATGGCAGAATAACAATCTGTTCATATGACGGCTGCCTCAGACCCAGTTCTTGAACAGCGATAGCCTCCAAGTTCTGGGGCGACTTTAGAACAGCTAATTCCAATCTCAGCTTACGGTTTATCTCTGTAAGCCTTATCTCCTCCTTTTTTAATTGACTCAGGTCATAACCTATCTGGGTCTTTTCGAAGTTCGACCATACATACCCTATGCCGCTTCCCATGAAAAAAAACAGCATAAATATGGTCAGAAAGATCTGCCTCGTCGTCATATAAAACCCGCTCCTCTTGATTTTGGAGTTTCTTATCCGAATCCCTGTCCCGGAGTTTCGTGCATTCACCATCTTTGATACCTTTTCTGGTCTTGTCATGGCTAAATCCTCTCTGTAACTCGAAGTCTTGCACTGCGCGCCCTTGGGTTCCGCCTGATTTCCTCCGATCCGGGTTTTAGCCCCTTTTTTATGATGCGTCTGAAAATGGGATCTCTTTCGCATACACAACGGGGGAAATTCGGGGGGCATACACACGGACGCTCCCAACTAATCATGGCGTGCTTTATAAGTCTGTCTTCGAGTGAATGGTAAGATAAGACAACCAGTCTTCCCCCCTTGGCCATCAGTTCAGGTATCTTATTCAGGAAAGTCTCGATATTCTGTAACTCCTTGTTGACTGCTATTCTGAGCGCCTGAAAAGACAGGGTGGCAGGATGCCTGGCCTTGAAGCGATGTGACGGGGGGAACACCGATTCAATCACGGCCGCCAACTGCTTCGTAGCCTCGATAGGTCTCTTTCTCCGTGCCCTTACAATTGCCCTTGCAACAGATTTAGCCCTCTTTTCTTCACCGTAATCCCTCAACACCCTCTCGAGGTCGCGTGGCGAGAGGCCGTTGACAAGATGATGTGCGGTGAGCTCCTCACGGGGATCCATCCTCATGTCCAGGGGCTCATCCCTCAAGAAGCTGAAACCCTTGCCGGATTGCTCAAGCTGGTAAGAGGACATGCCCAGGTCCAACAAAACGCCATCCACGTCCTTAAAGCCAAGGTTGTCGACAACCCGGTCCAGCTCCGTAAAGCTTGCCTGGGAGACGTCAACCCTGTTGCCCAGGAAGGCCAGTCTCTGTCTTGAGATCCTGACCGCATCCGGATCTCTGTCCAGGCAGATCAAACGGCCTTTTCCAGACAGGCTTTCTGCAATGGCCAGGCCGTGTCCCCCGGTACCTACTGTGCCGTCTACATAAGTCCCGTCTGGGATAGAGATAAGATTTGTTACGACCTCATCAACGAGGACTGGTTGGTGAGGATAATCCAAGCTTGTGCCCCTTAAATGCCCAATTCCGATAGGGATTGACTAACCTCTGGAAAATTCTCCCTGGCACGCTGAAATTCCTCTTCCCATCTGTCTTTTTCCCAGATTTCGAATCTCTTCAACTCTCCCACGAGCACAACATCTTTCCTAAGACCTGCAATCTCTCTCAGATCAGGAGGAATGGTTATTCTCCCCTGCTTGATTGGACATTCCACGGCGCCTGAGATAAAATACCTGAGATATGTATTGACAACGCGATCGAATTGGGGGAGGTTTGCGGCCTTCTGTTCAATCACGGCCCAATCCTCCCTGGCAAAGGCCCAAAGGCAGACGTCGTGATTGGTGACAACCAAGCAATCATCACCCCTATCTTCAAGGATATCCCTGAACCTGGCCGGGATGGCCAGCCGGCCCTTAGTGTCAAGCGTATGTCTTGATCTACCTCTGAACATGAGCTACTCTTATGGCACTTTATGACACTTTGCACCACTTTGTGCCACTATCAGGTAAAAAATTAGCTTTGTCAAGAAAAAAAGTTCGAAAGTGAATGATATTGGCGATTTTTTTATTATGGGGTTTGACCCACTAAATAAAGGATGCAGATGACATTAAACAACTACATATGGGTATGATGCTGATGTAATATTGCCTTAAGACCATAGAATGGCCGTCCGAGATGGTCTTGGTCTGCAATGGGCGGCCGATTCCAGCCTATGAGCATGCCTCGTCTATCTGCCTGTTGACTTGCCGACCCCATTTGGCTAAACTATCCTTATCAGGTGCCGCTTGCGGACTCAGGACATCTCACAAAAGGTCAGATCCGGCTAATTTCCATCCAGCAATAAGGAATTCTGCTTAGAATCAAGCGAGATGAAAATCTTATCCCGCCCGGGAAAACCTGCTGCGCATTTCACAGGGCAAGCAGGAGCGCTTTTGGGATTTTTGCGATTAAGATATGAGTTTGACGCAGATATGGGCGAAAAGGACAGTTTCGTTCGGCCACTAAATAGGGATCTCCAGATATGCAAACTGCAAGAGTTGTCGAGTCTATTGTTGATTGGCTAAAGGCGTATTGTGATGGTGCCGGTTTGAAGGGATTTGTAGTGGGGGTCTCAGGGGGTATAGATTCCGCAGTTACTTCCACACTCTGCGCCAGAACTGAAAAACAAGTCCTTCTCTTAAATATGCCTATTCATCAGGCTTCCGAACAGCTGTCGCTTGCCGAAAAGCACATAGAATGGCTGGAACAGAAATACACACAGGTCAAAGGCATTACAATAGATCTCACACCTCTATTCAGTGCTCTTGAAGAGTCCTTTCCACAACATGTCCAGGATGGACTATCTATGGCCAATACTCGTTCAAGGATGCGGATGCTTACGCTCTACGCATTTTCCTCCCATCATAAGATGCTGGTGGTCGGAACCGGTAACAAGGTAGAAGACTTTGGCGTGGGCTTTTTTACAAAATACGGTGATGGTGGAGTAGACATCTCACCCATAGCCGATCTGATGAAGTCGGAAGTTTATGCCGTTGCCAAGGAATTAGGAATCATCCAGCCAATCTTGAATGCTCCCCCTACTGACGGGCTCTGGTTTGACAACCGGACTGACGAAAGTCAAATCGGAGCCACTTACTCTGAACTTGAATGGGCCATGCAGTTTGAAGTTGAATCCAAGGATGAGGATAAAATAGACGAAAGACAGAAAAGGGTTCTGGGTATATATAGAAAACTCCGACATGCAAACATGCATAAAATGAATCCTATTCCGGTTTTCAAAATACCGGAAACCTTAAAGTGAGCCTGATGGGAAAGGCTTAACCCTGACGTTGCATAAATCTTTGGCCAAAAAACGCTACGCTCGCTTTATATCAAACCATCTAAAGACGTTATGCCATTTTCAGGATTTCACCGTATGTCTTCTGATACGCTTCACCCCTGAAAATGCCCTGACATCCCTTTCTGGCTTAATCTAAAGCATTTTGAACTCAAATTTTATGCAACTTTAGGTTCTACTTTGAACTGACCGATCTGTCTGTATAGTCCTGAAACCAAATCCTCCTGATCTGAATCACGCTTCTTGCGCCGATCGGAAAACAGGTTCGGAAGTTCTTTAAGGAGCTGATTACGCCATTGGCCGATTTGATTGGCATTCACCCCAAATTCGCTGGAAAGCTGGGCAAGGGTCTTCTCCCCTTTAACGGCTTCCAGAGCCACCTTGGCCTTAAAAGACCCGTCATGGCCCCTTCGTATGTTCTTCGTCATAGCTCGCCTCCTTGCTTAGGATGGCAGGCTAACATCCACCTTATTCCATTGTCCAGTTTTTGGGGAGTATTATAGTTTACGACCATACCATTCAAGTCATTGATTCCATAGATACATTTAGAGACATTGTCTCCGGAATGCAGGATTTGTATCTGTCCACGGTCAGCAACCGGATGAACGAGGTCATGAAGGTCTTGACAATAATCGCCACCATTTTCATTCCAATGACTTTTATTGCGGGGATATACGGGATGAATTTCGAAATTATGCCTGAGCTTAAATGGCCCTGGGGCTATCCTCTCGTATGGTGTGTAATAATCTTGCTTGGTATCATAATGCTTTATTTTTTCAGAAAAAATAGATGGTTATAGTTTTCTAAGTGCCGGCGTGGGCAGTTTTAAGTGAATAGCTTTATGGGCTACCTTTCTTATTTTAGGTCCTGTCATCGGGAGCGGGGTGATTCTCACTATTACGTCTGGGAGGGGGAAGATCTTTCTTGTAAACCATGGTCCGGTACGGAAAAGGAATTTCAATCCCCTCCCGATCAAAACGCTTCTTGATGTTTTCCAGCAGCCAGAAACGCGCTTGCCAGGCGTCATCTATATCGCAGACCCATACATAAAGCCGGAGACCGATTGAAAAATCTCCATGAGACCTGACCCTGAGGATCGGGGCTTCCTTTCCGGCCTTGTCACGATAAGGGCATTTGTCTGCCGTTTCGAGGATGAGTTTTCTGGCCAAGTCAATGTCGGTGTCATAACTCACACCGAGTTCCACAACGCATTTCATGCTAGGGTCGACGATGCTGTAATTGATCAAGGTCATTTCATCCAGTTTTGAATTGGGTATGATCAGGCGTTTGTACTCCCAGGTTCTCACAATCGTATGACGCAGAGTGATATCTTCGACAACACTGTATTCGCCTTCTATAGACAGTTTATCACCAATTCGAATGGGTCTGTACACCGCAATTGCCAGTCCTGAAATTAGGTTTGCAAGGGTTGATTTGGCAGCAAAGCCAACCACAATTGCGCTAATGCCGGCGCCCGCCATGATGGTCCCCATCACGGCCCTGAGACCGGGAACAAGGCCCATATAAAACATTCCGGCTGTTAACCATATAAGGAGGTTTTTGATACGGACAACATAGTGGATGACGGTATCATCCACTTTGCGCTTGAGTTTTCCCACAACCCAATTGGGTTTTCTTGCAAGTCGGGTAGTGAATGTACAGGCTGCCGTGGCTATCAACATCATTAAAACGGCCAGTACCACAGCACCCCGTTCGGTACTCAGGTCAATAGCTTCCCCAAAATAAACCCAGATTTTGTCCATATGGCCATCTCCGTTTGCATTATTCTTCCACAAAAAATCACAAAGAGAATTCGATTTCACCCGACGATAAAAAGTAAAAGCAGACCACATTGT
>JAXHTA010000177.1:0-7601 GCA_034190285.1 Thermodesulfobacteriota bacterium
GTGGAAATACGGAAGACGCTGTCAATACTCCTTGGGCGTACATCGACAGTGTCGGTACTGACGGTGAAGTCCCCATCCCCGAACCCGCAACCATGCTGCTGCTTGGAAGCGGGCTCGTTGGCCTGGCCGGCATGGGAAGAAGGAAATTGCGTGAGAATTCGTGAATCGAGATTGGTCGGTCAATAGGAACGGCAAGAAGACGAAACGACAAAAACCCCCGGAGGGCCTTTCCCACGGGGGTTTTTTATTTAATGACATCAGGATAGGTCGCGCTGATTTCCATACCTGATAGAACATCATTTTAAGAAAGATTCCTAAACGAAGGGGCTACCGGTATGCCGAAGCCTGTTGTGAAATCGCCTCTTATCGCCAGCGCGCATTACCGGTTTTTTACCGCTTTAAGAAATCCCCCTACATCCCCCTTTTGCAAAGGGGGACTTTTGGAGTTCCCCCTTTTGCAGAGGGGGGTTTTGGGGATTCCCCCTTTTCTAAAGGAGGGCCAGGGGGGATTTCATAAAATGGGTGGCAGCCGAGTCTACCTGATTGTAGTCTCTTTCATAAAAAAGCATCTGAATAGACAGCGCTCATAAATCCGGCACAGAACCGAGGCCGTGCCCTTGGCAACCCCTATATCCCTCAAACGGCAATAGACGTGCAAGGGGTTCATGTAGTGTTTAATTTCTGGTCCCATAATAAACATCCGCTCCGTTTGCTGAAATAATGACCTGTTAGAGTGTGCTGCCCTCATATGATTCATTGAATGTATGGCACCAAAATGCCTCTTTGGTCACATACCTTGCCAAAACCATGCCACACTCTTGAGCTAAAAATATAGTCTTAAATTTCAAACAGTTAGCAAGATGTCACACAAAGACCGGTTTCGATAATGGAAAGACATGTGCGTTTTTATGAAATCAATTACACTTTTAGGTCAAGGTCTTGGAACGTTCAAGAGGGCGTCAGGAGAAAATGGCCTTCGGTGTTTCTCTGTGAAGCTGAAGGCTGCTATTGATATCCTGTCCTGAATTTTCTATCCATATATTCCAGGTATGCGTTTCCGGACTGCAGATTCAAGACCCATGCCTGATATTGCTTCTCATAAGGCACGCTCTTGAGTTTGACATACTCAAAAGGATAAAACAAAATAGGGACCCTGTCCACATGATAGACTGGGGTCAATCTGGAGATAGCGCTTGACAGTATATCCCAAGGCAGGCCTTCGGGCTTGGTCACCAGAATTTTGATGCTGTTTAGGAGTTCCGAGAGATTGAATCCTAAGTCCGATTGATTCACGATCAAGACTGCATGCAGCTCACCCCGATAGGTCAAAGAATGCATGCTCCTTTTCCGCACAAAACCAAGCCGGCCATAGACTTCTTCCAGGGTTTTATCACCAGGATTTTCTTGATCGAGACCGAGTGCAGACAAAAGCAGACCCCCGGAGTAATAACTATAAAACCGGTTCAACTCCCACAGGTCGAATCTTGAGGGTTTTTTCAACGACCATCCGTCCGGGAGTGAGGAATTCAGGGAAAAAGTCGTATACGGTAGAAAGGAAAAGAGATCCATGGAACAACCCCGGGTATTCCTAAGTTCCCTGGCAAAACCACCGAAAACTCTATCAGGAAACTTATTTTCCTGACGAAAATAACACATAACATAGTCTATGCCTGCTGAGGGGAGATGAAACATGCTGTTTAAGTAGTGCATGACTTGCATCAAGACTCTTAATCCTGCCCTCTTGCCGCCCATGGTCCGAGCAGCATGGTGATGGATCATCCAGGCTCGCTCATAGGCCCTGACCATGGAGACATGGCCATATATCCGCCCGTTCTTCTGGTTGATAAAGTGCCTGGCAATTTCTGGGACATCCTCGTAGAGTTTCTTGTAGGTTTTTTTGAAATCTTCCCTGTGAGATTGTATAAGACTATACTTCTTGGGATAGATAAAGCCCGTTTCAAAGAAGAAGTCCCAGAGTTCATCCATGTCAACCCCATCTGCGACCTGCACGTGAGGATCAAGGGAATTAAGGAGGACTTGGTTGAAGCGACTGTAGCTCTCAACATCCATATCCAGTATGGCAATACCGCAACGGACATTTTGCTTATCTTCTTCCAAACGGTAGATCACCTGGGCATCGCATTCGATTTTCAATGCGCCGGCAAAATTGATTGTCAACCCGGGGATGATCATACCTGGCATCAGTACTCCTTCATCTTTCTTTTCGTACACTGAAAATCCCGAGGGTGAGATATCATTAACCTCCAGCTGGATTCTCTTTGATAAGAGGGGATGATAGAAAACAAGATATGGAGAAACCGGCAATTTTTGGCGAGGATTGCGGATCTGCTTTTTCTTGAACCGGCTGATCTTCTTATCCGCAGGGGCCAGCACGATCTCCCGGTCCTGGTCTTCGTCCTGTTGACGAATACACTTGCAGGGGCCGGAAAAGATGGTCTGTTGGTCGTGAAAAAAATGAATGGTGGCCAATTCATCTGTATTGAACCAGTTAAAGGAACAAGATGACTTGGGCTTCACCCTGATCCGGAATCCAACCGGGCTATAATCCAACAATTTCCCTGTTGCCAGAAAACCACTCTGATTTAGCTCTGCAATGATGTCCCGGCAGACATAACGCCTAACCTGCCGCTGTCTCAAGACATAGCTTATTTGAGGCAATTGAACAGTGAAACACTCCCTGGTGATCTCCTTTAATACGGCAGGTACAAGGATCAACAACAGGCCATCATTTATGATAAGATGGAGGAACTCATAATCCGCCATGTACTGGCCTGATATCTCATCATCCGGCCAACGACAGGTAAGTTCTCTGCCCAAGCACGGTTCAGGATATGTCCTCAGGAGAATACTTTGTCCATATTTGGGGTGACCAAAGTGGGCATGGATAGGCCCGTTATTAAAATTTAGATAATTGAGCCTGTTGGTCAGGGCCTCTCGATCTAAGGTCTCGTCCAATTCTTTTGTATGGGTCAAAGTATGGTGCTGAAAGAGACAAGGAATCAGGCGGCCGGATTCCGCAGCCGCTAGATTTTCAGTCCCAGTCTTATCCGCATGATCCTTTACCCCGCCAATTGATTCCATATTCCCCCATTTCCATTAAACGACAGGATTCAGCCACATTTTCAGTGCTGATTAAAACCCAACGTCTTTGGGGCTCGTGAATTGACAGTTCTTGCTTGAAGGGCTCCTAGGCCCTGTATGAACCGTCGATCACTACAAAAAAGAGACCAGACAAAAACAGCGAAATACATAGCGGCAAGGAAACAAGGTAGTCTGCGGCCTGTCTTAGGAGTAACCATGACATATTATCAATCCACTGAAAATACTGCTTGCCGAAGATATCGACAATGCTTAGCGTCATCCAGATATCTTCCGTGCCCGTCTTTATCGACATGCCTTGAAACAAGACTAAGGAAAAACCGCCAAGCCAGAGCATCATGCCTAATACGGTATACTTGGACATTTTAGTGACCTCCCCTCCGATTTGAAATTTAAGATCTCATTGATTCGGTTGTTCATAATTCGTGCCAATTTGAGCATTAGAATTTATCTTGCTGAATTTATTTATATTATTAGAAAAGCCGCCAAACCATAGCAATTAGGAGATCACAAAAAAGTTGTATTTCATCATTCATGTTGTTTATATTTCACTATTTCGGTTTGTTATCGCCATTTGCTATGGAAATCTTTCTTGACGTATTGCATGCGCAGTGGAAGCGGAAGGCAAGAATATCAAGGCAGCATTTGCAGGCACACAAGCAACAATAGGCGAATTCTTTGAGAAGCTGAATTACATTCCTGCAAGATTACTGGAATTGTAATAATCAGGAATATCTGATAATGATGTTCAAATGGCTACGGCCATTTTTAGGTTTTCTTTTGGTTCGATTGACGAGCCAGGTTGAGTGACGGCATTGTCGTCCCTTTGCCTGAACCGGCATACCGCCTCTTCAGCAACACCTAATTCTTCTCTTGGGCCTCGAAGATATGTTTAGCAGCGTTTTTAAATTGAAACGGGCGGGTAAAAAACCAGAAAACAAGAAAAGGCAAATGTAGTATCCCAGATTTGAAAGGAGGTCTAAGTGAAAACTATAAACATTAGGTATTGCTTCAGTTTCGCAGACAAATCGCAGGAGGTCTTTGATTTGCGGTTTGATTTGCAGCGTCTTGAGTTACTTGGTAATACTCCAGAAAATCTGCCTTCATGGACGAATCTCGATTTTCATCAGTGTCCCAATTGTCCGCTCACCCCTCAGACGCATCCTCACTGCCCTCTATCTACGGGCCTTGTCAATATTGTGAAACGTTTTGATGGCATTCTGTCATACAATGAAATTCATTTAGAGGTCACTACGGCGGAAAGGTCTGTTTCTCACAACACAACGGCTCAAAAAGGAATTGGTTCATTGATGGGTCTGGTTATAGCGACGAGCGGCTGCCCTCATACAGCTTTCTTCAGGCCTATGGCGCGTTTTCATCTGCCTCTGGCGAGCAAGGAAGAGACCATATACCGCGCTACGTCCATGTATTTGTTGGCACAGTATTTCTTGAAGAGAGAAGGGCATAATGCTGATTTCGACCTAAAAGGGCTTACAAATATCTATAAGAATGTCCAGATGATAAACATTGCCACTGCAAATCGCCTGCGAGCCGCGACTGAAACAGACTCATCTATAAATGCCATAATTTTTCTGGACATATATGCTAAGTCATTACCTTATGTGATCGAAAAATCGCTGGAAGAAATCCGCTACTTATTCACCCCGTTTTTCCCGCACTTCTCTTTTCCTGACTCAAACCACAAGTAGGACCATTTAATGCCTCAAGGCTGCGGTCCATTCGAAGGGAGGGTAAACACGAACTTGCTGCCACCTCCTTTCCTTGACTCTACCCAGATTCTTCCTCCGTGGGCTTCAATTATCTTTTTGCAGATAGCAAGACCTAAACCTATTCCCGCATTTTCGGACCTCTTTCCAACCCTGAATTCATCAAAAATAGTCTCCCTTTCTGCTGGTGGCACTCCAATACCGTTATCCATCACACAGACTTTTAGGAGGTTATTGATGGGAGGGATTACCGCTATCTCTACTTTTCCACCCTGTGGAGTGTGGTTTATGGCATTTACGATAAGATTTACAAAAACTTGCTCAATCCTATTGCTGTCAAAAGCTATTTTGGGCAAATCCTTCCGGGGAATTGCCTCCTCCAATGTTATTTTCTTTTTCTTAGCCAGTGTGCTAGCCACCTTAAGGGCGCTCTTGACGCATTCGCCAATATCCCCTTCCTGAAAATCTATCCTCATTCTTCCTGCATCTATTCGGGAGAGTTCCATAACCTCTCTGGCAAAATTGGCTAAACGGTCACAACTTTCTTTGCTATCTTCCAGAATTTGATGTTGTTGGGGATTAATGGGACCCGCCTTACCTTTCAACAACATATTGTTGTAGCCCGAAATCACGGTTATAGGGTTACGAAGCTCATGAGCAGCCATTGCCAAAAAACTGGATTTCAACCTTTCTATTTTCCTTCTCGCAGTGATGTCCCTGGCAATACCTTGGACAGCCGAACTCCCGGCATACTCGATGATAGTCACATTCATCTCTATCTCTACCTTCTCTGTGTCATCCCGGACAAAACTGAATTCAAAATGCGATGGACTTTTCTTATTATCGAGTCTTTCTTTCATTTCGCGCAAATATTCTTCCATTCGCTCCACGAAAAGGATATTATTAGGACTTCTCAATGAATGCTTTTCGGCCGAGTATCCAAGAATCTCCTCGAATCGCCTGTTGGCGAATTGGACTTCCCCATCTTGGAATATAAAGATGCCGTCATCGGCCTCTTGTACCAGTGCCCGGTATTTCTGTTCAGATGCCTTCAAAACCGCGGTCTTTTCCTCGACTTTTTCTTCTAACGTTTTATTCAGTTTCTGGAGGTCTTCGTAGAGAAGAGAAGTTGACAGGGTACTAGCCGCTAAATTGGAAATCGTATTAAGAACCAATAAGTCACTCAGTTCAAATACTCCCGGCCGAGAACTGCTGAGATTGAACACACCAATGACCTCATCATTAATAAAGACAGGGGTGCAGAGGAGCGATTTAATCTTGAAGGAAGAACCTTCAAACTCTACAAACGATTTCTCCTCTTCTGTGTCTGCAATCAAGAAAGGTTTGCCTTCCCGCACGACTCTCCCTGCAATTCCTTCGCCCACATCAAAGCCTTTTCCCCGGTATTTCTTTTTCTCGTAATACTTACTCTTCCTATCTTCTTTGCCCTTTGCGGCTCTTACGACTAACTTATTGGTATCTTTGTTGAATAACATCAAAGAGCAATTTTCAGCCTTGGTTTCATCTATCACCACATCCACGATGGTAAGATAGACTTTAGCCAGGTCGGGAAGGAATTTCATGCTGTCGATGATTCGTTCAAGTATGGAAAATTCCCGGGACCTGTTCAGATTAATCTGAGCAGTTTCCTCCGAAGACTGTTCACATGAACCCTGATCCTTTACAAGACCTTCCAACCTCTCTTCAATAACTCTCTCGGCCATTAGTTCTGTCTCAGCGGTATAACCCGGCCCTCCACCTCAGGCGGGCAAGGAAAAAGCTCGCTGCTCATTTCTTGAAATGGTATATTGATGCTTTTTGCCTCTACTTTCAAGTCGTTGAGTAGTTCTTTGGTAACTTCTCAATAAGTCTGGATAACAGTTACTGGATTCCGGCTTTCGCCTGAATGACGATTGGGTGTAACCGCCTGTCATTCCGGCGAAAGCCGGAATCCAGTGGATAGTCGCACAACATGATTTGCCCGGACTTATTGAGAACTTACGTTCTCTGGACTACTAATGTTAATCTATTAGGGCACGACTTTATTCAACTCCTCAAGCGCCTTCTCCGCATCCTTTGCTCCCCTAAAACTGGCGGACAATTTCAGGGCCTCTTCCAGTTCCTTTCCAGCCAACTCATTCTGTCCATTCTTAAAGTAGGCCATTCCCAGGTGGTATCTGACAACAGGGTTCTCAGGAAGCTTTTCTTTGCTTTCGGTAAGCAAAGTGATGGCCTTCTTGAAGACGTTTTTATGATAGTAAATCCACCCCGTGGTATCAGCGATTATTGGATCATCCGGGTATCGTTCCCTTGCCCCTTCTGCCAGCCTTAGGGCAGCATCAATATTGCCTCCATGGTCCACATAGAGGCAGGCAAGGTTATTAGCGATTGGGGCAAAATCAGGATTAATCTTGTTTCCCTTTTCATATATCTTCCGGGCCTCTTCAAAGTCACCCTGGTGTTCATAAATACTCCCCAGAAAGATATAGGGGGCCGGAAGTCGTGGATCTTTCTCCAATGCCGAGAGATACTCTTGAATCGCCTCGTCCGGGGCACCTCGGAGGCTGTAGATACCTCCTAAGGAAATATAAGGAGAAACAAGATTGGGATTTAATTCAATCGCCTTTTTAAAGCTCTCTTCCGCCTTTGTGTCGTTCTTTTGCGCAATATATAATTTTCCTAAGATATCATAGATAAGTGGGTTATCCGGTAATAGCTTCAAATGAGTATAGCATCTCTCAATCGCACTATCTG
>JAXHTA010000178.1:0-7581 GCA_034190285.1 Thermodesulfobacteriota bacterium
CGGTGGTACGATCCTGTTAGCCAACGGCTACCTTGCGGCTGATGCGGTGGTTGAGGACCTGGGGATTGACAAGTGGTGGCAGGAGCCCGACATGGTCAAAAAGGCTAAGGACAAGGGAATGCTTTAACGGAATCGCGATCGCGGACGTATCCGTTGCTGCTTCCAAGATTGTGCGGTGGGCTCTTGCATCTATGGTAAGAATTGGATAACGAGAAACCTAAAGGAGATGTTGAGAAATGAGGATGAAATCCACAGGATTGGGAGCAACTGAACTCATGGGCGAACTGATCAGTATGGAAAAGCAGATGGACGGCATATTGATGATTGTCAAGGTCAGAAAACCTGTCGTCTGGACGGTCAGGGTCTTTATGCAACAGGACGATATA
The DNA here is from genome assembly GCA_034190285.1 of Thermodesulfobacteriota bacterium. Taxonomy (GTDB): domain Bacteria; phylum Desulfobacterota; class DSM-4660; order Desulfatiglandales; family Desulfatiglandaceae; genus JAXHTA01. The sequence goes on from JAXHTA010000178.1 coordinate 387, forward strand.
AGGAAGACGGCATTACCCGGGTTAAAGCCTTCGACTATCTGGTATTTGATCTGGGGAATGATCAGCTCTATGGTAATTGAGAAGCTCCCTTTTAAGATTCCAATGCTTAGTAAACCCGAAGGCGATCAGCACGATAACTATTAGAATCGCCTTTCAGATGGATGGCTCTTGGCAGAGTGGAGCAGGCTGGGTTTGTGGGGGTGTAGAGAAAAAATATATTTGGGACGGTTAGCAGGCTGCAGCCGAATTGACTGGCTGTTTTGACAGGTAGCCGTTTACAGACACGGGCATAGAGAGGGGGGTGCAATATGAGGGTAGCTTCAACAGGATTGGGTTCAACTGAACTCTACGGCGAGGTCTTTGATTTGCAACGTAACGGCGATCTTTTGATACTCCACTTGAATACGGAGGAACCCGCCAAATGGCACTTGAGGGCCGCATTGGAGCAGCAGGACATTTATCCTTTGGTTAAAGGATTTGCCAAGCCTTCAGCGTTGTGGTTTTTGATAAGGAGCGTCCTTTTCCCAAAAAAGAATCCAGTAGAGCCGGAAACGATCGTTGTAAAAAAGGCCAAATAGGGTATCGGGTCTCCCAAGTACGGGCGCTTCAACTTGGTTATGTTCCGGCCTTCTGATAGTATCCTTGAGTCGGGTTGTTGGGGATCGGTTCAAAATCCCCATGGGACTAACGAGAACAATTTTGAGGAGGGGAAATGATGAAGTTAAAGGACAAGGTGGCAATTGTAACAGGTGGAGGCCAGGGAATCGGCAGGGCTTATGCCCACAGGTACTGTAAAGAGGGTGCCAAGGTGGTCATTGCGGAAATTAATTTGGAAAATGCCCAAAAAGTGGGGAAGGAGTTGACGGACATGGGTGGGGAGGCGTTGGCAATACAGGTAGACGTCTCAAAGGAAGAAGACACCAAGATGATGGCCGAGAAGACCCTGGAGAAGTTTGGGAGTATAGACATATTAATGAACAACGCGGCCATATATTACGGAGTTCCTATGAGGCCCTTTGAAATGATCCCCGTGGAGGAATGGGATCGCATATTTAATGTGAATGTGAAGGGGGCATGGCTATGCATAAAGGCCGTTGTGCCCCAGATGAAGAAACAGGGAAAAGGTAAGATCATCAATATAGCATCAGGTACTGTCCTGATGGGCATCCCCATGCTCCTTCATTATGTGAGTACAAAGGGCGCCATTATAGCGCTTACAAGGGCTATATCCCGTGAGCTTGGGCCGGCCAACATCAACGTGAACACCATAGCTCCTGGTTTTACCCTGAGCGAAGCAAGTAAAGACATGCCCGGTAAGCCGCCGGGATTGGATGAGCAAGTAGCACAGCAGATCGCTTTGGGAAGGAATGAGCAGCCTGAAGACCTGGTGGGTGCGGCCGTCTTTCTCGCATCCGATGACTCCGACTTCATCACGGGCCAGATGGTTAATGTGGACGGTGGGTGGGCCATGCATTAGTCATGGCTCAGAATTTTCACTCCCTCCTTAGGTGGGGGCAGGGGCCTTAAAGCAATCCTCAAGTTAAGGCAAATAATCACCTTAACCCCACATGGCCCCGGCTATGTCGGTATACGCTAGTGGCTATCCTGAGACCGGTGGTCCCTTCCAGCGATTTCCGCGTTAAGTCCGTGGGGTTGGTTGTGCGGCGTCTTGTCTGTATGCCTCCTCCCAACCCCGTGACTCTCTTTACCCTGCGCCCGGAGGGTTCAAAAAATTACACATTACCGGAGTTAAGGATTGTGAAGTAGTGCCTGTGAACCCTTCAGCAGGTTTTGGAAGCGTTTCTAAGAGGGCCGATCGTCTGATTTTTTGCTCCTGCCTTGGCAGATTGGATGGCCGCCATCACTATGGTCATTTTGAATTTGCCAGAATGAATAAGATGCTTCCCCTTCAGGGTGATCCACAGCAGTGTGGATTGAGGAGGTGACATATGTTTAAGAGGATTTTGTTTGCAACAACAGCCTCCCCTGCGTGCGATCATGCAGCCAGGGTGGCTTTTGACCTGGCAAATAGATATAATGCAGAAATTATTACTTTTCATGTCCTTGGTATCCCCTCAAGGGGTTTTAGTCAGTATGTAGTGGATGCCAGAACCGGCGAGCAGGTTAGCTATGATGATGATTATCTCGAGTGGGTAAAGGAGGAGATAAAGACTGTTTACGCAAAGCAGATCGAACAATGTAGGCATTCTACGGTTGAAGCCTTGCCTGGTGTTCCCCATACGGAGATTCTGAGATTTGCACGTAAGAAAGATGTAGACCTTATCGTAATGAGTTCCGCCACGAGAAAAGAGTATGAGGAAGGTTCTCCATATACAAGGAGATTTGCTGGAAGTACTCTTCAAGCCGTCGCCAAAGCAGCCAGGTGCCCTGTCCTTGTAATAGGCCGTCCGGCTGCATCTTTCTGGGGTGGAATTTCCAACATAGTATTTGGAACAGATTTCTCTACACCCTCAGACGCGGCTTTCATGTTTGCATATAAGGTGGCAAAAGCGCTTGGATGTACACTTTATCTTTTTCATGCTCTGGATTTGAGCGCTGTGTATTCTGGAAAAGCTCTGGAACAAGATGAAATTGAAGAGAGAATAAGGGAAGCCAGGAAAAAGATGACTAAGACGTACGTATCCAGAATGGAAGGCTTCAAGGATTATGAAGTAGAGATTTGGGAAGGTATGCCTTACGTTGAGATTGTAAAATTTGCCAGGGAGAAGTACGCAGATCTTATTGTTATGGCTCACCATACAAGGGAAACCGATGCTGAAAAGGCTCAACTGGGGAGCACGATGGAACAGGTCATATTGCGAGCAACTTGCCCGATTATAAGCGTAAATCATCCAGGTAAAGTTGCAGATGTTTAATCATATGCCTACAGGGTAATTTGGCGATAAGATAGACAGTATAGAAAGGGGAGATCTTATTATGGCAAAAAAGATTATGATTATTGATGATGATCCTAATATTGTCATGTACCTTCAAGACCTGCTTACGGAAAATGGCTATGATACATGTGTCGCCTATGACGGCTCTGAGGCAATTGACATACTGAAAAAGGAAAGGCCTGATTTGATATCACTTGATATTCAGATGCCCGAAGAGTGGGGCCCAAGATTTTACCGTAAACTTTCAAAAGAAAAGGAATTCAAGAATATTCCAGTTATCGTAGTAAGCGGGCTAACCGGAACCAAATATGCAATACCAAAGGCAGTTGCCAGCCTCACGAAGCCTTTCGATCGGGATGAACTTCTAGGAATAATTAAGGAAGCCATAGGTTAGAGTGACAGTGATGCTTCAGCCCATTGAGGCAAATGTACGGTGATTTAGGGGCAGAATAATACATATTTCGTAGGATTAAAGGCCGTCCGGTGAATCCGGTTCATTCAGAACACAGCCTCCTTTAGAAAGCTATGAGTGCAGCAGTGCTACTAGTGGATAAAGACGAAGACATGATCAATGCGATAGGGACATATTTGTCCCGGCGGGGGTATGATGTGATGACGGCCGAAGACGGCAGTACCGCCATCTCAACTATAGAAAGCGTGTCGCCCCCTTTGATCTTGTCCGGAGCAAAATTAGGGGATATGGACGGTATCAGACTCCTGCGAGCCGTGAAGGAAAAAAGGCCTGATACAGAAGTCATTATCATGACTGATAAGGACGACATTGACACGGGCATCAAGAGCCTCAAGTTTGATGCCTCGGATTTCATATGTAAGCCCGTAAGCGGCGAAGTCCTGCAAATCGTTTTACAGAGGGCCAACAAGAGAATATCAACACGGTCAAAACTAAAAGAATATTCCGAAAAACTTGCAGTTCTGCGGACCAACAGCTCTCTATTCCAGCAACTATTCGATGAGATGCCATGCTATATTTCCGTTCAAAATCGAAAAATGAGGATTACCGGAAGCAACAGGCAGTTCAAGAATGACTTTGGTGATGAAATAGGTTCTCACTGCTACGAAGTCTATAAGCATAGAACCGATCCGTGTATTGATTGCCCGGTCGAGGCCACCTTCAGGGATGGTAAATCACATCAAACAGAGGAGGTGGTCACGACAAAAAGCGGAGAGCAATACTATGTCCTTACCTGGACTGCGCCTATACGGGATTCTTCTGGTGAGATCGTCCAGGTGATGGAGATGTCTACCAACGTGACCCAGATACGAAACCTAGAGGACCACCTGACATCGCTTGGCCTTTTGATAGGATCCATGTCCCATGGAATAAGGGGATTGCTGACGGCCTTAGACGGTGGCATCTACCGCCTCGAACTTGGAATCAAGCATGAGGATAAGGAAAAGATCCATGGCGCCAGCGAAGTCATCAAACAGATGGTTGAGCGTATTAGAAGCATGGTACTTAATATCCTTTACTATGCAAAAGAAAGGAATTTGAACTGGTCACGAGTGAATGTCCTGAGTTTTTCAAACGATGTGGCTTCTTTGGTCGAACAAAAAGCCAAAAAGCAGAATATTGAATTCGTTCGCGACTTTGCTGAGTCTATGACGGAGTTCGAAATAGACCCTGGTATTGTAACTTCAGCGCTGGTAAATATTCTCGAAAATGCGATAGATGCATGTGTGGATGACAGATCCGAGAACAAGGTTCACAGGGTTACCTTTGGTCTAAGAGAAGACGAGGATTCCATTATCTTCGACATACTTGATAATGGCATCGGAATGGATAGAGAAACAAGGGAAAATATGTTCACACTATTTTTCTCTTCTAAGGGACACAGGGGAACCGGCCTTGGCCTCTTCATCTCCAATCAGATCATAGATCAACACGGCGGGTCAATCAAGGTCGATTCAACGCTTGGCCAAGGTTCGCATTTTACTATCAGTCTACCCAAGAGTTCTTCTGCAACGGCCAAGGAAATTCAAAAGCAAGAGGGTGAGGGCTTCGGTGCCGTAGGCTCAAAGGTAAATATGAAATGAGGCCAACAAGCATTAACCATTCTCAAGAATGGCACGCGGATCAGTAACCGGTTCATGGTTGCTTCAGAAGAGTGAAGTATCACACTGTACATCAACTGCAAACCAAGTCGAACGTATTCTGTCGATTAGTGAAACGGTCTGTAAAGGAGGTTGTATGATCGACTCGGAAAACTGGGATTGGGAGACCAGTGAAAAGATGATTGCAGATATCGATTGGAAAGACAGGTTTAAGTGGATTGAAGAACCCTATGTCAGCCCTGACGGCGAAAAGATGGCCGCTGTTGTGAATATTGATGAAGGTGAGTTCAATGTATGTATAAATGGACAAACGTGGGAAAATACCTTTGAAAAGATATGGTATCTCAGGTTTGCGCCCGATGGCCGCCTCACTGCCCTGGTCTCGGATGCGGGCGAATGGACCGTGGCCGTGGATGGGACCCCGTGGGAAGAAGAATTCGGATATGTCTGGAATACTATGTTCAGTCAGGATGGCAAGAATATCGCTGTAGCTGTTCAGCATGAAATGCAGTATTGTGTTGCCCTAAATGGAGCGCCCTGGGAAAACACTTACTCTGACATGAGAAATATGATACTTAGCCCTGACGGAAAGAAAACGGCCGCATCGGTTCGAACAGTGGACATAAAGGAAGGCGAAATATTCAAGTTTCAGGAAGGGGCTTATACCGTAGCAGTTGACGGCAAGGCCTGGGATAGGAATTTTGTGAATGTATGGAGCCTTGCTTTTAGCCCGGACGGCCAAGCGTTGGCAGCCGAAACGAGGCTGAACCTTTATGATTACACCATCGCCGTGAATGGTGTTGCATGGGAGCAAACGTTCAGTTGTGTATGGGAGCCTATTTTCAACCCCAGAAGCGGGTCTGTAGTCGCCCCGGTGAGGATAGGAGGACTGTGGACTCTGGCGGAAGATGGCAGGGTTATCTGGGATAGGAGGTTTGCTCAGCTCTGGCATCAGATTTTCTCTCCGGACGGCAGCAAGCTGGCGGCGATTGTGGCCACCAAGATTGGAAAATGGACTATGGCTGTAGATGGGAAGCCCTGGCGTACTGTGTTCAATGGTCTTGTAACCGACGGAGGCTTCAGCCCTGACAGTAAAAGGTTGGCTGCTATAGCAATGGAGAACGGAAAATGGACGATAGTGGTTGATGGCCTTGCATGGGATAAGACATTTGATATGGTCTGGGGGCCTGTCTTTAGTCCGGACAGCCGACATGTGGCAGCCAAAGTGGAGAAGGATGGCAAGTACACTGTTGCCCTGAATGGTCGACCCTGGGCCCGTGAGTGTGAAGCAGTTTGGGACCCTATTTTTAGTCCGAACGGAGAAAAGATTCTTATTCGAGCCCTTGAGGAAGGCAAATATTATCGACGTATTATGCCTGTTAGTGACTTTGTAAGCTAAGAAAAGGGGAAGGGGTAATGCACAGTCTTTATGATTTGATAAGTGGTCCGCTGGTATGGATAGCCTTTACAATTTTCCTTGGGGGTAGCCTTTACAGGTTGATCAATATGGTTGTGTTGGTCAAGAAGAAGGAGAATTTTATCTTTTCCTACATGAGCATCAGGTATAGCCTACGTTCTATCTTTCACTGGATCATCCCTTTTGCAGCAGTAAACATGAGAAGTCACCCTGCAATGACTATTGTATCCTTTGCTTTTCACATATGTCTACTACTCACCCCCGTTTTTCTCCTATCACATATCATCCTCTGGGATGAATCCTGGAACATATCCTGGTGGTCGCTGCCGGATGCCGTGGCCGATATAATGACCCTGACTGTCATTTGCAGTTGTATCTTTTTCTTTGTTCGAAGGCTGAAATCTCCGGAAGTGAGGTTCGTAACATCGGCCTCTGACTATATCTTGCTCGCCGTTGTGGCTCTGCCTTTTGTAACCGGGTTTTTTGCCTATCATCAGTGGCTTCATTATCAGTTTTTTCTTATCCTGCACATGCTTTCAGGGGAAATCATGCTTGTGGCCATTCCCTTTACCCGGTTGAGTCACATGCTGTTCGCTCCATTTACAAGAGCTTACATGGGATCTGAATTTGGTGGCGTGAGGCACGCGAAGGATTGGTAGTTGATCGATGTTCAAGTATCCGAATCCGCTGATTCTCTAATGGGACAATCAATTGTCAGGATCAAATCTATAATCAAGAAGGGGACTCTTTATGGCTGAGCCTGCAACAAAGGCCAAAAAAGAAATACTTGATGAAGGCCTGGAAAAAG
>JAXHTA010000179.1:0-7530 GCA_034190285.1 Thermodesulfobacteriota bacterium
CGTCGAGCAAACCGAGTTTGATGTGATTTTGTCTGCTGTGGGGGATAAGAAGATTCAGGTCATTAAGGCCGTCCGCTCTATTACCGGTTTAGGTCTAAAGGAAGCGAAGGCCTTGGTGGACGAATCACCCGGACCAGTCAAGGAAGGAGTCCCTAAGGATGAGGCAGAGAATGTCAAGAGTCAACTTGAAGAGGCCGGCGCTACAGTTGAGATCAAATAGTCCTCAGACGAAGACCGCCTTTTTTGCAGATGTCTTCCTCGGGCTCAGATTCTGATCCTTGAGATATTCAATCTTTTATTTTGCGGTTGACTTCAACGTGCCGGGACGTATGCCCTGATCTCGAGGAAGAACTGGATTTTTGTTCAGATACTGAACAGACTCATTGTTTTTACTGACGTTTAGTGTTTTTTTGGATGCTCATTCGTCAATCGTCAGTTTAAGGAGATACCATGCCAGGAAAAAATGGTGTCAGGAGGCGTATAAGAAGGACTTTTGGGAAGATCGAGAAAATCGTCGATATCCCGAATTTAATTGACATGCAAAAGCGCTCCTATGAGCGGTTTATGCAGAGAGATGTCGAGCCTGAGAAACGCCAGGACGTTGGGCTTCAGGGAGCGCTCAATAGTGTCTTCCCCATCCATGATTTTGCCGACACCTCTTCTCTGGAATTTGTCAAGTATACCTTTGAAGATATCAGATATGATGAGGGGGATTGTCTTAACCAAGGTATGACGTATGAAGTCCCACTCAAACTTACCGTCCGATTGGTTGTATTTGATACCGATACTGCGAATGGCACAAAAAGTATCAGAGATATCAAGGAACAAGAAATATATTTCGGAACCATCCCCATTATGACCGATCGGGGAACTTTTATCATCAATGGTACCGAAAGAGTGATCGTGAGCCAGCTACATCGCTCCCCTGGGGTCTTCTTCGACCATGATAAGGGCAAGACCCATTCGAGCGGAAAGCTGCTCTACTCTGCTCGGATTATCCCGTTGCGAGGCTCGTGGCTTGATTTCGAGTTTGACCCAAAAGACCTTCTGCATGTTCGTATAGACCGGAGAAGGAAGTTTCCTGTCACTATACTTCTGAAGGCCTTGGGGTATTCGACCAGGGAGATATTGCGTTATTTCTACAGGACGGAAACCATCGGGGTAAAACAAAATGAATACTGGCGAGAGGCTAATATTGAGAGTCTGTATCAGAAGAAGATCCCGGAGGATATTGTCAACGAGCAAACAGGGGAGATCCTCGGAAAAAAGGGTGACAAATATACAAAACGGTTACACAGGGCCCTGCAAGCGGCCGGTATCACACGCATAAACGTTGACCTTGAGGATGTGATGGGTCGTGTGGTCGCAGATGATGTTGTGGACTCCGAGACAGGGGAGGTCTTGGCTGAGGGGAACCAAGTCCTGACTCATGAAGTGCTCGAAGCCGTTCAAAAGAGGAACATCAACGAGGTTGAATGCCTTTTATTGGATGGTCACGGTATTAATACTACCATTAGAGAAACCATGCTTCTGGATAAAATAGCCTCCACTGATGAGGCCATTCTTGATATCTACCGGAAAATTCGGCCCAGCAGTCCTCCTACACAGGAAGTAGCCAACAATTTCTTTCACAACCTTTTCTTTAACACGAATACTTATGACCTTTCAAAAGTCGGTAGACTGAAGTTGAATTACAGACTTGATTTTGATGTCCCTCTTGAACACCAGACCCTCAGAAAAGAGGATATTCTGGCAACAGTTAAGGAATTGATCCAGTTGAAAAATGCCGAGGCCTTAGTTGATGATATCGACAACCTTGGAAACCGGCGCGTAAGGGCCGTAGGCGAACTTCTGGAAAATCAATACAGAATTGGCCTCGTAAGAATGGAGAGGGCCATCAAAGAGAGAATGAGTCTTCAGGAAGTTGAGACTTTGATGCCTCATGACCTGATTAATTCCAAACCAGTTTCGGCCGTGGTAAAGGAGTTTTTTGGGACAAGCCAGCTTTCACAATTCATGGACCAGACCAATCCATTATCAGAGGTCACCCACAAACGGAGGTTGAGCGCCTTAGGACCCGGTGGCTTGACCAGGGAAAGGGCAGGCTTTGAGGTGAGGGACGTTCATCCAACCCACTACGGCAGGGTGTGTCCCATTGAGACCCCGGAAGGGCCTAACATAGGTTTGATCGTATCTTTGAGTACCTATGCAAGGGTGAATGAGTTTGGCTTTATCGAAACGCCGTACAGACATGTGCAAGACAATACCGCGTCAAAGGAAATCGAATATTTATCTGCCCTTGACGAAAAAGCCTATCCCATTGCTCAGGCTAATGCCCCGCTGGACAAGGATGGTCATTTTATAAACAGGGAGGCAGCAGTTCGCATAGGAGGGGAAACTGGAAAGGTCGCAGTCCATGACGTTAAATACATGGATGTGTCTCCGGATCAGCTTGTCAGCATCTCCGCCTCTCTTATTCCATTCCTGGAACATGACGACGCCAACAGGGCTTTGATGGGGTCGAATATGATGAGACAGGCTGTACCGCTTTTGAAATGCAAGGCCCCTCTGGTGGGAACTGGGATTGAGAGTGTGGTAGCAAGAGATTCAGGTGTTTCTGAGATTGCCAAAAAAGACGGTGTGGTAGAGGATGTGGACGCTTCTCGTATAGTCATTACATCCAGCGGCGGATCGGACAACGATGAACCTGAGGTGGAGATCCGCAAATTGATAAAGTTCAAGAGATCCAATCAGAACAGTTGCTACACCCAAAAACCTGTTGTCAATAGAGGTGACATCGTCAAGAAAGGGCAGGTAATCGCTGACGGTCCCGCTACTGAACTTGGAGAGCTTGCCTTGGGCCATAATGTTATGGTCGCTTTTATGTCGTGGGGTGGATATAACTTTGAAGACTCAATTCTTATGAGCGAAAGGGTTGTGAAGGAGGATGTTTATACCTCCATACATGTGGATGAATTTGAGGTTGTGTCTCGCGATACAAAGCTGGGCCAGGAAGAGATCACAAGGGATATCCCGAATGTGGGGGATGAGGCGTTAAAGAACTTGGATGAAAGTGGAATCGTAAAGATAGGTGCGGAAATCAAACCGGGCGACGTTTTGGTCGGGAAGATAACTCCAAAAGGGGAGACCCAGCTGTCTCCTGAGGAGAAATTGCTTAGGGCAATTTTTGGAGATAAGGCCGGAGACGTCAAAGACACCTCCTTGAGAGTCCCACCAGGAGTCCACGGCGTTGTAATTGATACCAAGATTTTCTCAAGGAGAGGCGTTGAAAAGGATCAGCGAAGCCTAGCTGTTGAAGCAGAGGAGATATCGCAGCTCGAAAAAGAACTCCAGGACAAGATCGACATCATTGGGAAAAGCACTAGGAACATGCTGACCAATTTGCTTGTAGGCAAAACGCTAAAAACCGACCTGCATGACAGGGGGACCGGAGAGGTCTTTGTAAGTGCAAATACGGTTATAAAACATGAAGATATTGACCGGACTGCAGTTGAGATCTGGGCGGGCGCGGACATGAAGGCCACCATGGATGTCATCGAGGAACTTGAGTCCGTTATTGAGAAATATTCAGCTGCCGTGGCACGCTTTACTGAACAATATAGCGATAAGACGGAGAGACTGAACCTCGGCGACGACTTGCCTCCCGGTGTCATCAAAATGGTTAAAGTCTACGTGGCGGTGAAACGCAAATTGTCTGTTGGCGACAAGATGGCCGGTCGCCACGGGAACAAAGGTGTTTTGTCGAGGATACTCCCTATCGAGGATATGCCTTTTTTTGCCGATGGGACGCCGGTGGACGTCGTTCTAAATCCATTGGGGGTTCCGTCAAGAATGAATGTAGGACAGGTTTTGGAAACACACTTGGGGTGGGCTTCCCGTGAGCTGGGCAGACAGATTGGAGATCTGCTGGACAGAATAAAGGATACTCATGAAATCAGATATAAACTGAATAAGATATTTCCGGAGGAGTATAATCAGTTGTTTGAACATATGTCTGATCAAGAGCTGAAAGATAATGCCGGATTGTTCAGAGACGGAGTCCCTATGGCTTTGCCGGTTTTTGATAGTGCCGAAGAGGACGAAATTAAGGAATTGTTGGAGGAAGCCGGGTTACCCGTAACAGGCCAGACAACGCTTTATGATGGCAGGACAGGCGAGCCATTTGACCAGAAGATCACCACGGGTATTATGTATATCATGAAACTCCATCATCTGATAGATGATAAACTCCATGCGCGTTCCATTGGGCCATATTCGCTCGTAACTCAGCAACCTCTTGGCGGAAAGGCCCAATTCGGTGGTCAGAGACTGGGCGAGATGGAGGTCTGGGCCATGGAGGCCTATGGTGCCGCCTATACCCTGCAGGAGTTTTTGACCGTCAAATCGGATGACGTGGCAGGGCGCACCAGGATGTATGAAAGGATCGTCAAGGGAAATAATGTCCTTGAAGCCGGGCTCCCGGAATCTTTTAAGGTCCTTATGAAAGAACTGCAGAGTCTTGGGCTGGAAATCCAGCTTTTTGAAGATAGCCAGGTATAGCAGATTGTCCTAAAAGCAGACATGCATATACAAAGGAGTGAGGCATTGGGAGAGTTATATGGTTTTCTTGCAAAGCCGAAGGATCCGTCGAGTTTTAACGCTGTGAGGATTTCGTTGGCATCGCCGGAAAAGATCAAAGAGTGGTCTTATGGCGAAGTCAAAAAACCCGAGACCATTAATTACAGGACCTTCAAGCCGGAACGGGATGGGCTTTTTTGTTCAAAGATATTTGGCCCTATCAAGGACTTTGAATGCAATTGTGGCAAGTACAAACGAATGAAACACAGGGGTATCGTGTGTGAGAAGTGCGGAGTAGAAGTGATACAAAGCAAAGTTCGCCGAGAACGCATGGGTCATATTGAACTCGCTGCCCCTGTGGCCCATATCTGGTTTTTGAAATGTCTTCCCTCCAAGGTGGGCAATCTCCTGGATATGACTCTTAGGGACTTGGAACGAGTGCTCTATTTCGAGAATTATATTGTTATCGATCCCAAAGACACGCCCCTTGTAAAGGACATGCTGTTGACTGACGAACAGCTCCGACAGGCAAGGGAGGACTATGGTGACCGGTTTGAATGGGGCATCGGGGCCGAGGCAATTCAGACCATGCTACGGAGATTAGATCTGGATGAACTTTCGGAGACCCTTAGAGTTGAAATGGTGCAGACCAATTCGGAGGCAAAACGGAAAAAGCTGGGCAAGCGTCTCAAGATCATTGATGCGTTCAGGGCTTCAAAGAATCGACCGGAATGGGTTATTATGAATGTCATCCCGGTGTTACCTCCTGATCTGAGGCCGCTAGTACCTCTCGACGGAGGCAGGTTTGCTACCTCTGATTTAAATGACCTTTATCGACGTGTGATCAATCGGAATAACAGGCTGAAAAGGCTTCTAGAGTTGAATGCCCCTGGTATCATTGTCAGGAACGAAAAGAGGATGCTCCAGGAGGCAGTGGATGTCTTGTTTGACAACGGAAGAAGAGGCAAAGTCGTCACAGGGGCGAACAAGAGACCATTCAAGTCCCTGAGCGATATGTTGAGAGGTAAACAGGGTAGATTTAGGCAGAACCTGCTTGGAAAGCGCGTAGATTATTCAGGCCGCTCGGTGATTGTTGTTGGTCCAGATCTTCGTTTGCACCAGTGCGGACTTCCGAAAAAAATGGCGTTGGAACTGTTTAAGCCCTTTATCTACAACAAACTTGATGAAAAGGGCCTCGTAACAACAATCAAGAGTGCTAAGAAATTGGTGGAAAGAGAAACGCCTGAGGTTTTTGATGCCCTGGATGAAGTAGTCAATGAGTACTGTATCTTGCTGAACAGGGCACCCACATTACATCGCTTGGGGATACAGGCCTTTGAGCCAATCCTGATCGAAGGCAAAGCGATTCAGCTTCACCCTTTGGTATGCACTGCCTTCAACGCCGACTTTGACGGCGATCAGATGGCAGTTCATGTACCTTTGTCCATCGAGGCCCAGATAGAAGCCAGGGTCTTGATGATGTCGACCAACAACATTTTGTCACCGGCCAATGGAGAGCCCATCATCGTTCCTAGCCAAGACATTGTCCTGGGAATCTACTACATGACGCGACAAAAGGCCTTTTGCAGAGGCGAAGGGAGAGTTTTTTCGAGCCCACAAGAAGTGAGGATTGCGTATGACGCCGGAGAGGTAGATTTACATGCCTCGATCAAGGTCAGGATAGAGGAGACCCTTCAGGAGACGACCACGGGTCGAATACTTCTCTACGAAATTTTGCCTGAGTCGCTTCCCTTTGCTTTGGTGAACAAGGTCATGCCAGCTAGAGAACTTCGTGCTCTGATAAACGAGTCATATCGCAGGGCCGGCACCAAATCAACAGTCATCCTGGCAGACAGGTTGAAAGACATTGGCTACAAGTTCGCCACCAAGTCAGGGATATCCATCTCCATCAAGGATATGGTGATTCCCTCGAAGAAAAGAACAATTATCGAGACAGCCGAAAATGAGGTCAAAAAGATCGATGATCAGTATGTAAGCGGATTGATCACAGATGGAGAAAAATACAATAAAGTTGTGGATATATGGTCCCAATCAACAGAAGATGTGGCCTCGGAGATGATGAAAGAAATGGCTGTCGAAGATTTGCCCGGACCCGGAAATAGAAAGGCGAAAGTTGATAGTTTTAATGCCATCTATATGATGTCTGACTCCGGGTCAAGGGGAAGTAAAGACCAGATGAGACAATTGGCCGGCATGAGGGGATTGATGGCAAAGCCATCCGGAGAGATTATTGAAACCCCTATTACGTCTAACTTTAGAGAAGGCCTGACGGTTCTTCAGTACTTTATCTCCACTCATGGAGCTAGAAAAGGTCTGGCCGACACGGCCCTTAAGACGGCAAATTCTGGTTATCTGACCCGTAGACTTGTTGATGTGGCACAGGATGCGATAATTACTGAAGAGGACTGTGGTACGATTGACGGCATTTGGGTGGAGGCCCTTGTTGAAGGAGGGGAGATCCTTCAAAGGGTCGGAGAGCGGATCCTTGGTCGGGTGGCCCTCGAGGATATAAATGATCCAGTGACAGGAGAACTGTTAGTACGGACCAATGAGGAGATAGATGAGAACAACGTGAGAAAAATGGAGAATGCAGGTGTGGAAAAGGTCAGGATCAGATCTGCATTGACTTGTGAAGCGAAATATGGAATTTGCAAGAGATGCTATGGCAGGGATCTTAGTCACGGGCATGAGGTCAATATTGGGGAATCCGTTGGTATAATTGCGGCCCAGTCTATTGGCGAGCCAGGGACCCAGCTTACCATGAGGACATTTCATATTGGTGGTACCGCAAGCAGAAGAGTTGAACAGTCAACTATTCAAATCAGAAACCAGGGCACGGTGAAGTTCGTCAACCTGAAAACGGTTGAAGAGGATGGTGGTGACCTTGTGGTTATGAACCGTAATGGCGAAATTGCTATTCTAGGTAAGGGT
>JAXHTA010000018.1:0-17619 GCA_034190285.1 Thermodesulfobacteriota bacterium
TTGAGCCTTGCCAACGGAACGGTTTATATTGAACGGACCGCGGCAAACTCTCCAAAAAATATAATACGGACGAAAAGGGCTATTAAAAAGGCATTTAAGTCCCAGATTGACGGCCTGGGGTTTTCCCTGGTCGAGATTCTCTCCCCCTGCCCAACCAACTGGAAGATGTCCCCGGTGGACGCCGCCCAATGGGTCGAAGAGACAATAACAAAGACCTTCCCCCTCAAAGTCATTAAAGACGGGGTAGGGAAAAATTGATGGATGATTGACGTTTAGAATACCGGGGACTTGTCGGATTAGAGGTATCCTCAAAACAGCTAATGCTCAATCGTAAACTCTAAGAACGGTTTCACCTATGACCAAAAAAACGATCTTTTCCGGGTTTGGGGGACAGGGTGTCTTAATGATGGGCTATGTGCTCGCCGTTTCTGCTATGAGAGATGGGAAGAACGTGACCTATCTCCCAGCCTATGGCGCCGAGGTGCGCGGGGGCACGGCCAATTGCACGGTCGTCGTATCAGACGAAGAAATTTTCTCGCCCGTGGCCTCCTCTCCTGATTTTGCCGTGATAATGAATAACCCCTCTTTTATCAAATACGAAGGCATGATCAAGAGCGAGGGTACGATCATTCTCAACTCTAGCCTTGTGGACAGGGCCCCTTCCCGGGACGATTTAGATATAGTCGAGGTCCCTGCAAACGATATATCTAAGGAACTGGGCAGTGACCGCACCATTAACATGATTATGCTTGGCGCCTTTGCAACCAGGACTAAAATCACCACCCTGGACTCCCTCATGGATGGACTGACCGAAATTGTAAAGGGCAAGAAGGCCTCGGTCATGAAGCTGAACCGAAAAGGCCTCGACTGGGGCGCCCAATACGTCTTAAAAGGAAATTGACAATGAAGACTGTAAAACAGATTAATTTGTGGCTGAAAAACCAGCCCGGTATACTGTCTCAAGTCAGCGAGTTGCTTGGAGCCAACGGGATAAATATCATCGCCTTTTATGTTATTACCGAAAAGGATGAAGGAAGACTTCATTTTGTTGCCAATGACCCTGACAAGGCCGTTAACGTTCTGAAGACAGGGGGATACAGGGTAGAGGTCGATGACGTGATCGCGTGTGAGACGCCCCACCACCCCGGTGGCATGGATGCCGTCCTAAAGCCATTGAAGCTTGCTGATATTAACGTAGATTACATATATCCATGCATTGGAACAGGTGGTATTACCGTCCTGATCCTTGGATTGGGTCCGATTGAAGAAGCAGTCCGGCTTCTGGAGGACAACTGGATCAGAGTCCTGGATGATGAACTCTATCACATATGACCGCCTGCGGTTATAAACCTTCGCCGAGCTGCCCTATCCTTCAGGCACTGCGAGCAGACCAATCAGTTCCTTTCTTGAAAATGTCTTCAGTATCCCCGGATCATTTTCTTTGATCACGCTGTCCATTAGATCCCGCTTTTTTTCAATAATGGCTGATATCTTTTCCTCCAGAGTCCCTTCCGTCACCAGCTTGAAGACCTGAACGCCTCGTCTCTGCCCGATCCTGTGGACCCTGTCCGTGGCCTGATCTTCTTTGGCCGCATTCCACCAGCGATCATAATGGATAACAACTGAGGCGGCGACCAGGTCGACACCAGCCCCCCCGGCCTTGAGGCTCCCCAAATATATCCGACACGCAGGATCATTGTTGAACCTGGAAATGATTTGGCCCCGCTTCACGCTTTTCCCCGTTAGGGTCACAAAATCCACGTCAAGGTCCTGCAAATACCTTTCTACAATTTGTATCATTGCCAGAAACTGGCTGTAGATAACCACCTTCTGCCCGCTGTCCAGGCTCTCCGCAATGAGTTGCTTGAATAACTCCCATTTGCCCGACTCATATTTTTCATATTCATCTATCGAGCCTTCCACCATAGCAGGATGATTGCATATCTGCTTGAGAAGGTTAAGAAGGGCAAAGATATGGATATATGGAATGGGTTCCACCTCGTCTTTCAACGTATCGAGCAGGTTCTTTCCCCTGGAAGCGATGGCATCCCGATAAAGCTTGACCTGGTCGGGGCTCAGACTGCAGACCCGGATATCTTCTATCTTTTCCGGAAGATCATCAAGCACTGTCTCTTTTCGGCGGCGGAGCGTAAAAGGTGATATGAGCCTGATCAGTTCCTTCCGCCTGTTGTCATCTGCATCAATCTCAATCGGTCTGATATATCTTGATTCGAACTCCTCATCATCGCCAAGATAGCCAGGGACCGTCAAGTCCAGATGGGCCTTCAGTTCATTCAGGCTGTTTTCTATGGGAGTTCCCGTCAACCCGAGCTTGATGCCGGCCCTGATGTCTCTTGCAGACCAGTAGGCCAGGGTCTGCGGGTTTTTTATGCTCTGAACTTCATCAAACACTGCAAGAGAAAATTTGACCTTTTCTAGTTTTTCAATGTCCTTTCTAAGAATGCCATATGAAGTCACTATCACGTCACTTTGCCTTAGCACCTCGGTAAAATCCCTCTGACCACCGTGGTAAACCGTCTCTTTCAAGGCCGGGGAATGTTCTCGTATCTTGTTGCTCCAGTGGCTGAGGACCGTTGTGGGGCAAACCACCAGAAAAGGGGACTTGACCATTTCGTGCTCTCTGAGATACACCATGAAGGACATCACCTCGTGGGTTTTACCCAGGCCCATCTCATCACACAGAAGTCCTCCGAACCCGTTTTCAAAAAGAAACCGGATCCACTCCACTCCCCGTTCCTGATAGGGTCTTAAGGTTGAAGTTGACCCCTTCAATCTGGGTAATGGCCTGGCCGGTTTCATTTTCAGCATTTTCTTGAGAAGGTTTGATCGTTCGTCGTCACCGGTCACACCCAAAGGCTCTGTGCCAGCGGCCTGCAAACGGAACAGGTCCATTCTGGATAGCCTGATCGTGCTTGATTTTGCTGAAAGCCGGCCGGCAGCGCTGCCCTTCAGAATCGGATCGAGGCCGTCCAGGTCCGGGGATCTACAGTCCACCCATCCCTCGGGTGTTCCGATATAACGCTGCCCGTCTTTCTTGGCCTGCAAGATTTCAATCAGGGAGACAGATGTGTTGCCATAACCGTACTGGACTGAAAGCCAGCACCAATCCCTCTCGAGAGCATCCGGCATTATCTCTAATCTGTCAAATTGTCTGAAGATTTTCAGGGCCCTTACCTTCTCATCAACAAGGTGTGCGCCTTTGAGGAGGTCTTCCCCAAACTCGTCAAGAAAGCTGGGGACCTGGGACTTCTTCAGGACCATTTTTTTTGGCGCCCTGAACTTCCGCTCCAGCCCGCGGGGTTTTTCCAGTTCGGCAAGGATACCTAGTTCTTTTATGTAGACCAGGTCTTCATACAAAAATCGCCCCAGCCCTTCCTTTTCAAAAAAACGCTCCTCCCCACCCTCCTGGATTACCTGAATCAGCGGTCGAATTTCCAGATCCAGTTCCGTGTTCATCGTGACTTCGAAAATGGATTTTAGAGGAACAGGATGAATGGCCAGGCCATGTTGGTTCGGGATAAGGTCCTTGAATACATCAAGCAGTCTTCTGACCTTTGTGCGTGGTATCACCATAAGAAACACTGGCTTTCCTGCCTGGCTGTCTGTGTCCTCCGTGCCTGAAATGCTCGCCGTAACCGTGAACGAACCGGTGGAATGTTCAACGCTTGGGTAAAAGGTGCACCCTGTAGGGCCAAACTCCCGATAACAGTGATAACAGAGCCTATACCAGAAACTCTCCTCCAATACCTGTCGGCGTGTTTTACCCCCCCTGCCCGACATGATCCGTTCGCCCTCAGTCATGGTTAGGAGGGCGAGCCTGTCAAGAACGGTCCCCCTGTTGGGAATCGTATCATCTTCACGCGTCTTTTCACAGCGCTCAATCAAACGGGAGCAATCCGGTCCCTGCGAGAAATAAAAAAGTGCCGCCTCCCCTTTGTAGCTGAAGACCTTTATCATACTATCATTTTTTCCTGTCTCATCTGACTCACACCTGTTGCAGTTAGTCGAAGGAAAAACAGATTTCACATGAACCGAATCTAACCCGAACCTCGAATCATCTCCCAGACCATCCACAAGGATTGAGGCAAGGCGGTGCCAAACGCTGGCCCTGAAGGCCTCATCTAGGCCTCTTCCATTGAGGTTCCGGTGAAGGGCCTTACGGGCCTCGGCCAGCTCAAGGAGATGATTGCACGTACGTGTTTGAGAAATGGCGCAGGAGCAAAACCTCTGGTCTTGTTCGAACTGGCCGCCCTTTAC
Source organism: Thermodesulfobacteriota bacterium (assembly GCA_034190285.1). Classification (GTDB taxonomy): domain Bacteria; phylum Desulfobacterota; class DSM-4660; order Desulfatiglandales; family Desulfatiglandaceae; genus JAXHTA01. The sequence continues at coordinate 4,279 of JAXHTA010000018.1, forward strand.
AGCAAAGGCAACGCCCGGCCTCCTGTCTGTCGGATCAGGCATCAAGGCCAGCCCATGCCGATGAAACTCCACACGGCTCAAATCCGGCTCCGAGATGTCCTGCCCGAGGACCTTCTTTCCACCTTTTCTTCGTGATCTCTGCATCTTAGTCTTTCTCTTGGTAAGTTCTCAAAAAGTCTGGAAAAACAAAAGGGCCATGTGGGTCTCTTCTTTAAGGGCCGCAAAGTTTTGCCTCATTTCAGAAAACGGCTGTGTTGCCGTAAGATTCATCCAAAGACAGCCTCATTGGAGGCCAACTCAATAAACCGCCGCCCTTTCCGCATGTACTGAGGTAGTATTTAACTTGATAATTCCCTGTAGCTCGCTGCAGGGTCACCACGAAATTCCCTCTCCACCTTTCAGGGGGAGAGGGATAGGGTGAGGGGGTTCAAATAAAGTATTTTCCATTTTGATACCCCGTAGCTTGCTGCGGGGTAGTTCATTTAGCCAGGGGGCGTTAGACGTGCGGCGTAAAAATTTATGTTGCGGCCTTTAAAGAAGAGACCTACATGGGCCTTGGATAGGAAGATATACCCGGACTTTTTGAGAAGTTACTTCTCTTGCTTGTTCCCACGTAAGAATTCAGCCTCTTGAATATAAGGCACACGGGTCAGTAATCAGTTGGTGCTTGTCTCAAACAGCTTTAGTCCAATGCAGTTTATGGGAATCCTCCATCGCATTTCAAGCATTTTTCCATCTATTTAGGGGCAATCGTAACACTTTGGCAGATGACCCCGACGCTTCGACTCACATTTTGGAATTTCCGGCGTCACCTATGAAACTGATAAACTTTCGGGTTGTGTTCTTTGCAAAAGAGCGAAACACTCAAACCGCTCGCGATTTGCTTGTTAATGATTTTTTTCCAGTACGTATGACGTTCTTCTTTGGTCATGGCGGCCTCTCCCTTTAAACAAGATTTCTTACGGGAAAGGCATTACCACTGTTAAAACTCGGCTGAAAATGTGGAATCCTCAGACGCTTACGCTTCAGGATTATAAATGAAATAAAATGTAAAGATTCTTGCAGTTTCTTAGGAGCCCTTTGAAACAAATGTAAGCTGGTTACGGACCCTTAGGGTCAAAGCGTTTTATTCTCAAAAGGATAGATTCTTACCTATAATAGAATAATCGGTTGTCAAGATCCCATTTTCTTGTTACAAATAGAAAATTTGATGGAATGTGGAGGAGAATTTCTCAGAATAAGTGTCTAAACTCAAAAACAGACAAGAGTTATCAAAATAGATGGATAGCAACATAAGGACAATAGAAGAACTTGAACAATATGTTTCCTTTGACGCACGGGAAAGACCCGAAATCAAAAAGATCATTGAGAATCATCCGATGTTGATCCCTCAGTATTATATGGATATGATCAACTGGAATGATCCGGATGATCCGATTCGCAAAATGGTCGTTCCTTCGGAAGAAGAAAGGAGGTCTGACGGAAGTTTTGACACTAGCGGAGAACTTCAGAACACCAAATTGCGCGGCTTACAACATAAGTACTCGCAAACGGCCATGATATTGACCACAAGCGAATGTGCAAGCTATTGCCGTCATTGTTTCAGAAAAAGACTGGCAGGTATAGCTTCCGATGAAATAGTAACGGACTGGGATTTGGTTGTTAAATATGTGTCAGAACATAAGGAAATCACAAATGTCCTCTTAAGCGGGGGAGATCCATTAACATTGGCGAATGACAGAATAGCAGGCATTCTGCAGAACTTCTCAGATATTCAGCATTTGAATTTTGTCAGAATCGGAACGCGAACTCCCGTAGTCTTTCCCAGTAGAATAGCAGAAGATGACGAACTACTAAATATACTGAGACAGTATTCTTGCCAAGAAAAGCGTTTATATATTGTAACACAATTCAACCATCCAAGAGAAATCAGTCCCCATAGTATTGAAGCCATAAACAGATTAAATGATGCACGTGTGATAGTTCAGAATCAGACCGTATTGTTGAAAGGAGTTAATGATAGTCCTGCTGTAATGGCTGCATTGCAGGGGGAACTCGCAAAGATCGGGGTTGTCCCGTACTATGTATTTCAATGTCGTCCGGTCAAGAAAATAAAACACATATTTCAGGTGCCATTATCCAGGGCTGTTGATATCATAGATGAGACGAGGTCCATGCTTGACGGAATAAGTAAGAGATTCCGATTTATCATGGCCCATGAAACCGGCAAGATTGAGATATTAGGTTATCTCGATGATCACATGTACTTCAAATATCATCAAGCTAAAGACAAGCTCCTTGAAGGCAATATATTTCATAGAAAACTCGGAAAAGATGAGTGCTGGTTGGACTCGTGAGTGTCCTCTGACAAGAAAGATCGGCGCTAATGGCCCTGGGTTGGGGCTGTTTTTCTTGCCGAGACATAGAATTTAGTGGCTCGAATCGAGCCGTCTTTTGGATTGCAGATCAGAGTCGGTCGTGAACAACATCTGCTGGCCTTCAACTGCCCCTATGCCCTCATCTGTTTCTTTTTCAACCGGAAGGATTTCTCCTTTAAGAAAATACCTACCAAACAATCGGTTGTAATCTGTCCAGGCGCCTTCCTGCCGGTCTCTTTCCATAAACCGGCCCAAACCGTTTATCTTGGCATCCAGGTCATCAACCAGATGTAGGGCAAAGGCCTCCAGAAACTTCGGCCTCTTGGGTGAACCGAATTCGTACTCGCCGTGGTGGCTGAGTATGAGGTGTTTCAATCGGATGGCAAGGTCCCGGGGAAAATCCTTCGCCTCGGTGATCTTTTCCTCCACCATGGTCACGCTTAACATCACATGACCCAATAGTCTGCCTTCATCAGTGTAATCAAACTTTAGATGGCATGCCAATTCCTTGATCTTTCCTATGTCGTGTAAAAACGCCCCAGTCAACAGGAGGTCACAGTCCAGCTGAGGGTAATGCTCTGCCACCTGTTTAGTCAACCGGCACACAGAAAGCGTATGCTCCAGAAGACCACCAAGGTAATTATGGTGGAATCGCTTGGCTGCAGGGGCCTTCTTAAATAGGGAAACAAACTCTCTATCGTTAAGAAAGCTTTCATTGAGGGTCCTCAAATGGGCATCCTTTACCTCTCTCAGGCTATGCCTGAGTGATTTCATCATTTCCGAAGGATCCATGGGTGTTGACTCAAGAAAGATGTCCGGATCCATTTCCCCGCGCACGGGCCTCAGTCCTGAAACCGTAATCTGTATCTGGCCCCTATAGGAACCGGCATGACCTTCTAGTTCAACGACGTCGCCCTCACGAAATACCGATGAAAATTCTTCGGCCCTATCCCATACCTTGGCTTCTATCTCTCCGGTTCGATCTGCAAGGGTCAGGCTTATGAAAGGGGTACTCCTCCGGGTTGTCCCCATTTTCTTTCCCTTGACCAGGTAACAGCCCCTGACGCTGTCTTCCTCTTTGATATCCTTGACCCAAAGGTGTTGTTGATAGTCATCTGTTGAATTTACTGTCATATGTGAGAAGTTCCAGATATCTGCAATAGCATGAAATCTCTAATCATCAAAATCCCCTGCCGGACCTTTTTCACGGGCGATTCGGGCGCCCCGTTCACGAATCTTGGACTCTGTCCACTCGGCGGGCTCCTCAATTCTAGTCCCTTTGGGTCCGAGGTCATAGGAACCAGCCTTCAGGATGGCCTCAATGGCCAGAGGTGCTGTGTCCCCGGCATTAAATACGTTCACGAGCAACTCATAAACAAAGTCCTCCACCCCTTTGTTCATCCTGTCACGGATATCGCGAGGAAGGCCCAAGAGCTTGTTCTCAAAGGGTAGGTTCAGTTTCTTGTAATTTCCGCCCTTTAGACCTTTCTCCTTGGCGAAAGCAACCATTTCGGCCCAGAGTTCATCAGTCATCCCCAGGGTCGGCACCTTGACAAATTCCCCGCCATCGTCGAGGATGGCGTTGCCGTAGTCATTGACCTTCACGCCCCACGTAATCATCTGGAGGGCAGTCGCCACATTCGCCTTGGTGGTTTTCGTCTCTTTGGCAATACTTCTGAGGCGCTCTGAACTGTTGCCCGATGTGCCGTGCTGGGCACCTGATACCCTATAACTGGCCAGGGCACTATGGATATGCGCCGTCAGTGGCACCTGGATACCTTTATCGCTTTCTTCTATGCCGTGGGTAGTTCCATTGTTTAAGGCGATCCAGTCCGGGAAAATGTCATGGGCATTGAGGCCCTTGATCAGAAAAAGGGCCTCCTCTACCGTTGAAAGGCCTTCCTTTCCCTTTATTTCACCCACTTCAGTTTCAAAGCCGGCCCAACTAGGCACATAAGGGTTCAGAGCGATACTCGACAGAAGATTTTCCTCATCAGGGAGATGTGAGGCATCAATGGCAATGGAAGTGATGCCTGCATCGAACATGGATGGAATCTCGGTCTTGCCAGTTTCCACATCCTGTTCGCTCTTGATGCCGTAATGATCTGCATGTATGGCTACTGGTACGGTGATCCTCAGCTCATTCATTACGGCATCCACCTGCCTGGCCAGGTTCCAGAAATTAACCCCGCAATAGGCATTTGCCCCGCCTTCGGATTTGGCGATTTCAATGATGATGGCAGCATTGGCTCTCTGTGCGGCACCGAGTACCCCGCGAATCACGAAGTGGTTTCGCCCATTGGCTGCAATTGTCATGGCCTTCCCCTTCTCAATCATGGCCCTATCTATTACCTTGCCGCTAACAATCATGGCCCTGGAATTAGGGAATAACCGAACGACATTAGGTGGCCGGCCGACATCAAGCGCCTTTTCAAAATCCCTGGACGTGTCTCCCTTTAAGGACATAGTAACCCTCCTTCCCCTATGGTCTGAAACGCCACCCCCTGTGATGGTGGCAAAAGAAAATTGATTGTGTGCGCTTTCTTTTCCGACAAACGCTGATTACCTCTGGGGTTCCACAATAACCTTGAGGCAGTCATGTTCCTTGGGAGAGCAGACCGCCTTAAATCCACTGGGTCCTTCTCTCATAGCCAGTCTGTGTGTGACAATTGCCCCGACCGGTATGGTCCCCGATTTTATCAGTTTGAGTGCTGTGACGCAGTCATAAGGGCTACCGGCATAAGTGCTTTGAAGTGTCACCTCGGTTCTCCAGAAAATCTCATTGATGGTAGCCGGGATGGTCGCGCCCTCAGAAGCGCCGGCAAAAAAAAGGACCGTGCCGCCTCTCTCCACGTTTTTGAAAGCCAGCGACACAAATTCTTCAAAACAAATGATCACCAGATCAGCCAGCCGCCCTTCATTTGCCTCGCGAAAGGTAGTGTTTATCTCATCATCGGCATGAAGGATAAGATCGGCCCCCATTTGTTTTGCCTTTTCTAGGCGAAAGGGGATGGTATCCGCCGCCGCCACAAGACCGGCGCCAAGGGCCCTGGCCAAACCGATATGAAGCAGGCCGGATATCCCGCTTCCCAGGACCAGCACAGACTGCCCAGGTTTCAACCCTGCGTTTCTCTGTCCTCGCAATACGCAGGCAAGTGGTTCCATGAAGGAAGCGTCCTCATATGACACGCCTTCGGGCAAGTGAAAGACACCGCGGTCAACGTTTATGGCAGGGACCCTGACATATTCTGCGAAGCCACCAGGATAAAAGTTGGTGCCCCTCAATAGGGTCTCGCAAATTGTGTGATGATTGTTGAGACAATAATGACAAGTATTACAGGGCACATGGTGGGTTGCTGCAACCAGGTCTCCTGGCTTGAAATCTAATACTCCCTCCCCTGACTCAGCCACCTCTCCTGCCACCTCATGCCCCAGAACCAGGGGGACCTTATCTCTGCGGTACCACTCCATCACGTCACTGCCGCATATGCCTGAGGCAAAAACCTTCATGAGCAACTCGCCCTTCCCTATTTCCGGTACAGCCATCTCTTGGACGCGGACATCATTGTTGCTGTAATACATCAGAACGCGCATGGTCTTATTTGGTGCCCAAACGGAAACTGTCTTTTTCGCCAATCTCAGCGTCAGACAAGGATTCTAATTCTAAAGATATTTAGCAGACCTTTAGCCATTTGAAATAGTTGATACACAGGGGGCGTGCAGAGCTAAGAGCCCTCTTTTTTTGTGCTCTGAAATAGATCCAAGGCCTGTTTTGGTGTAGCACCATCATGGATAACAGCGTTTAATGCCCTCATCATGGCCACTGGATGCGGATTTTGCCAGACATTTCTCCCGAGGTTGACGCCTATGGCGCCCTTTTGCATGCCATCGTAGACAAAATCGAAAACCTCCAACTCTGTTTCGCATTTGGGACCGCCGGCAATCACCACAGGCACAGGGCATCCGTCGGTCACTTTCTCAAAGTCCTCAGGGCAATAATAGGTCTTTACGATTTTTGCTCCAAGTTCGGCCGCTATACGGCAGGACAGGGCCAAATAGCGGGCTGTCCTTTTTTCGAGTTCCTTTCCTACGGCCGTCACCGCCATGACCGGAATGCCACATTCTTCGCATTCATCGACAAGAAAAGACAGATTCTGAAGAGTTTGCTTTTCATAGTCACTTCCCACAAAAATGGATAGCCCTACTGCTGCAACATTAAGCCGAACCATTTCTTCAACAGATGTGGTAATGCTCTCATTTGACAAGTCCTTACCGACAACGCTGGTGCCGCCGGAAACCCTTAAAATAATAGGAGTTTTTATATCAGGACCGATTGATGCGCGAAGAACACCACGGGTCACAAAGAGCCCGTCCGCATAAGGAACAAGGTCACTTATGGTGTCTTTCGGTCGCTCAAGACAGCGCGTGGGACCCTGGAAATATCCGTGATCAATAGGCAAGAACTGGCAGTGTCCATCCGGCTGAACCAGGCGGAAAAGCCGGTTTTTCATCCCCCAATCAAGGTTCTCCGCTCCCTTGATCCTTTTGTTCACGGTGCCTTCCTCTTGGACCGGCATTTCACTTACATCCCTCGCATCCAGAAGCCCTGCTGCATCCGCCATATCATCGTCCTCCTTCAAAAAACACAAGCTTTCAAAAAGTCCGGGTTGACAAAAGGGGCATACAGTCCCTCTTCTCTTCTCCTTTAAACCAACCACCATTTATTGTCAAGTTCGATATAAGGCAAGCTCTGACCAGGGTGACATGGCGAAATGGGGTAGGTGTCCATTAGAGTATTGACTGCCCTTTGAGGGTTGCTTATACTGCTCTACGACCTTACTCGGGAATAGTGCTTCGGCTCTCAAAACAACCGACAACTGGTTCAAGGGATACCCTCTGATCAAAGTAGCCAGTTCACGCCTGTTTCAAAGAAGCAAAGCATTACCTCTGGCTTGATTTTTTGTCCAAAGCCGATCTCAAAGAAGTGTTGGGCTTTATTGATGCCAGTAGATTGGGATATCGTTTCAGAAGTGGATGAGCGTGAGATAGAGCAGGGTTATGCCAATTTTCATCGAGAGCTTAACCGCATCCTTCGGGCTGGAGACGTAAAGGTCTTCAAGACACATATTGCTTCCCACCCGCGGCAGGCCGGCAAACTATCTCACTGTTTGGGGCTGAATGACGAACTCGCCAAGATAGAGATGTACAGAGCCATATTAGTTCGATCTGCTCTGAAGGACCTTCACAAAGAGACTTTGGAGTGGCTCAAAGAACGGAATATAGAGCCGCCTGTCCGGAAGATTCTGCGCAAAAAGACTAAGACGGCTCAGATGAGAAGAAGAGCGCGATGAATAAGGCTCATTCACACCATATCCTCACTTGGGAAAACATTACGGGAGTTGTCTACCGGTTACAGTGCTACTTACATGTCAGGAATGGATAAAATGGACCTGCCTCCCTGCCTTATCTTTATAGACAAGGAAGGCCGTTGGTACCACGAGGGCGTCGAGATGATCCACCGGGACTTTATTCGGCTCTTCTACGAAAACATGGAGCTGGATTCACAGGATCGGTATGTGATCAACTGGGGCGGCAGGCGCTGCTACGTGGATGTGGAGGATACCGCCTTTGTGGTTAAAGGCGTGGTTTGTCAAGACGGGAGCCAGATGGAAAACGTCCTGTTCTTGTTACACCTCAGCGATGATACCCAAGAAGAGCTTTTGCCGGACACCCTTTTTGTCGGAAAGGCAAATGTCCTGTATTGCAGGGTCAAAAATCGCGCCTTTCCGGCCCGTTTCAATCGTGCAAGCTATTATCAACTGGCACAGTATGTTGAAGAAGAGGACAGCACCTATCATCTAACTCTTAATGGCAATAAATACCCGATTTCGTTCGGGCGCTAGGTAAGAGGTTCGAGGATTTCGATCTTGGCATTCCTTTTCAGATTTTCAAGCCAGTTCTCAAAAGTACGCATTTGCTTTGCCTGCATAAGTGAAAAACGGTGTCTCTCTTTCTCTTCTTGATATCTTTTTTCATCGATCCCCTTGTTTGCCTCCCATCTGATAACAAAGGCGCCCTCATCGTTTTCAAAGACTGAATCAGGGAATTTATTATCCTCTTTGAGGCGGAAGGCCGTTTCCACTATATCCGGCTCATAACCTATTTTGGGAATGGGATCCCGGCGTGAAAAGAAATCAGTCTCCTCTGGCTCCAAACCCATTTCCTTGGCAAGCTCGTCCCAGGCCTTTCCCCCGTGCAGCTCTCTCAGGTAACTCTCGGCAGTCACCTTAGCTTCTTTGGCCGCGAGATGTGAGGCAAACTCCACGTTTACTTTGTCGGCAACCTCCTCCATTTCGGGCAAGTAAGATGCCTTTCTGTCAGTCACTTGAAAAATATAGAATTTTCCTTGCAGTTCGATCAACTCACTTGTCTCGGCTTCTTCCAGGGAAAAAAGGGACTGACGTAATTTTTCGTTGCCGCCGATACCAGGTATTGACTCGCCCTGGGAGAAATAGCCGCTGGACTCGATTTCCAGCTCCTGTTCTGCGGCATACAGGTCAAGGTTAACGTCGTAGGGCATCTGGTCGATAAGCGAGAGGCCTTTTTCATATGCGAGTTCAGTGGCCGTATTCGTAACAAGGGTCTTAACAATCTGATCGCGAACCTGTTCAAGAAGTTTTGGGCCTGCCTCCTTGACATCCTCCGCCTTGATTATGTGATAGCCGAAACGTGTACGCACAAGACCGCTGATCTCCCCCTTCTTCAAGTTGAAAGCTGCATCTTCAAAGGGCTTTTCCATCTGGCCTGCAGAAAAATAACCCAGGTCCCCACCTTCGGATCTTGTTGGACCTTCCGAATGCTTTCTGGCCAGGCCGCCAAAATCTTTGCCCTGGCGTGCCTCTTCCAGGATGGCCTCGGCCTTGTTCCTGACCTTTTCTTCTTCTTTCTCAGTGGCTTGCTGGCTCAATTTAAAGAGGATGTGCCTGGCCCTGACCTGTTTGGGCTCCAAATAGGAATCCAGGTGATATTCATAGTAGCTATTGATCTCACGATCATCAATCTTGACTTTTTCCTGCAATTCTTCCGGATCAATTGCGAGATATGAGATATTAATCTTCTCCGGTACTCTATACTCTTCCTTGTGCTCCTCGAAAAATGCCTCCATGGACGCCTGATCTGTTTTGATCATCTTCTCAAACCTGTCGGGTTTGAACTGAACGAAGCTAATCTTGACTTTCTCGTTGGCGTAAGTGTAATGGTCCAACACCTCCTGGTCAGTTGCCTCCGTAAAGGTGGTCAAGAATTGCTTCAGCTTTTCTCCAAGCAACCCGCGCGACATGTCTGCCTCAAAATCCTCCGGTTTAAGGCGTTCATGGTTCAACACCGCAAGATAACGCCCCTCGTCAAATTGGCCATTAATCTGGAATGCAGGGTAACCCATAATGGCCTTCTGGATTTCCTCTTCCGTGACCTCCATCCCCAGTTTTCCGGCCTCCTGACTGATCAGTTTTTCATTGATTAAAGTATCCAGGGCACTTCTTCTAAGACCAAATACATCTATAAGATTGTCATTCCATACTTCTTTGTATTTCATCCGTAGTTCTTCACGGAGGGCATAGTAAGCCTTATTATACTCCTGGCCGGTGATAACATCTCCGTTTACATAAGCCACCTTTACTCCGCGTTCTGCCCTAAAAGAATAGCCAAAATAGAAGATAAAGACAGCGGAGATTATGCCTATGAAAAATTTTATTAGCCAGGACTTGGCATGCTTTCTCATCAAACTAAGCAGCATCCCACATATCCTCCTTTATACGTCGTACTGGAAAACCATTCGCTTGAGAATTCAGCCTCAAGAGTTTCAAGAGTCAACCACATCCAAGACAGATCATCCCGCCCCGGCCCAGAGGAGAGGTTCTCCGGAAAAAGGGAAAATGCCCCCGAGCCAGTGCCCTGGTTTTTTACAGATTTGACAAAAAGGGCGGGAACTCCGCAAATAGAACCCGCCCGAACTAACTAAAACCCTGATGAAGTGTGCTTGACAGCCACTTTCACACCAGGTTCCATTCATTTCACCACGCCCAAGACCCTTTTCAATGTTTCTTCTCGATGGAACGCTCACTGTCACTCGTAAGCCCTAATGGAACGATTCTTGTGGATACTTGACCCAGCTTATCCGGGTATTAGGCCTCAACGCCAATTCCTATAAGCCTTCCCTTAAGGCCTTTCCAGCACGGAACCTTACCACCTTACTTGCCTTTATATTGATCGTTTCCCCGGTACGGGGATTTCTCCCTTTTCTTGCCTTCCTTTTGGCGACTACAAAGGAACCGAACCCAGATAATGTCAGACTCTCTTCTCTCTTTAGGATGTTTTTGGCCACATCAACGAATGAATTAAGGGCTCTTTCGGCATCAGCCTTTGTTAAGTTACTCTTTTTGGCAATCTCTGCGACCAACTCGGCTTTAGTCATAGTCCCCTCCTTGAATTTCCTTGATTAGGTTAATGTGCCTGTACGCCAAAGAAAGATTCCTGACTTGTTAGGTTTGCCTACTTCATTTGGGATCCATCCCAACACAGACGGATACCCATGCTGTGTAACCAGCCAGTTTGTGCGAAGGCCCGTGTATGCGAAGGATTGGTTCGGAACATCACTGTTTGCCTGGAGCCAAGAAGATTATGTCTGTAACACATAGGTTGGGCATTTTCAACAAAAAACATGTAGAAAGCAAGTATGCGCTCTTCATTTGGTGATGTGCCGGCCAAATGCGGAGGATATACTTGCTGTATTGACAAATGTTCTCAGAAACTATACTTTTCGTTACTACTGCCCAATATGCCTTAATTCACGAAGAGGGCCGCACCCCCTAATCCGGTTTGATCATTGGAATGGCCCTTTTCTGATCAAAAGGATTAGGTCTTCCAGGTATTTTCTGTCCGCCCTGGACTTGCCGATTGATGCCATTTGTTCTGGGGATAAGGAATTTGGTTTGGAAGGAATTATTGAGAAGATTCTTACAGATAGTCTGAAGGCTAAAGAAACATTCATTAGGGAAAATGTTTCAAATCTTGTCTTGCTGGCCGAGAAAATTGCACAGGCCTTTACAGGGGATCGAAAACTCTTGCTTTTCGGAAATGGAGGGAGTGCATCCGACGCCCAGCACATCGCAGCAGAGTTTGTCAATCGTTACGACCTTGAGCGTCCACCTCTCCCTGCAATAGCGCTCACAACCGATACTTCGGTGATCACTAGTATTGGAAACGATTACTCCTTTGATGAGATATTCTCTAAGCAGGTGAAAGCCCTCGGAACAGAAGGGGATATACTCTTAGCCATCAGTACTAGCGGAGACTCTGAAAACGTCTTAACGGCCGTCAAAGATGCCCGTAACGAGGGGCTTTACACCGCTGGTCTTATCGGTAATGATGGGGGGAAATTGGTCGGGTTGGTTGATCTGGCACTCGTTGTAAAGAGCGACGTCACTCCCCGGATCCAGGAGGCACACATATTGGCCGGACATATCTTGTGCCATCTTGTCGATTATATTCTTTTTCAAAAGCACTTACCGGATGGATAACATCAAGTTGACTAATTGGCCCGAATCATTAGCTCCCCTGGGCTCGCCTGGGGTTGTCTTTACAAAGGTAGCGAAGTATCTCCATGACTGAATTGACGCCCATAACCTTGGACGAGGTAAAGTCCCGTCCCTTAAAGGAAAGGCCCAGTAAGGTAAAGATCGATGATTTTGGCGCGGCGTGGAGGGCTGGGGGATCCATTAGCCACTGGCTGCAATCATTGCCAAAGATCCTCGCTGGTAAAGACATCGTTGAGATCGTCGATCACATCGTACGAGCGGCAGCTTCGGATAGGACGATCATCCTCGCGATGGGTGCCCATGCCGTAAAGGTGGGACTAAACCCCATTATTCTGGACCTGTTGGATCGCCGGATAATCACCGGTGTAGCTATGAACGGCGCCGGTATAATACATGATGCGGAGGTGGCCATGGTCGGAAATACCTCTGAAGATGTAGCGGCGGAAATCGTGCGTGGAAGCTTCGGGATGGCTGAGGAAACAGGAAAGTTCCTGAATGCTGCCATTTCAGAAGGGGCAAGAAAGGGCCTTGGCCTGGGTAGATCAGTAGGCGCCATGCTGATCAGGGAGAATTTTCCTTACATCCGGCACAGTCTTCTGGCAAGGGCCTATGAACTTGATACCCCTGTAACGGTTCACGTAGCAATTGGAACCGATACTATCCATTTTCATCCAAGCGCAGATGGGGCATCCATCGGCAGAACGTCTCATCTGGACTTCCGAATATTTGCGCGCCTCGTCTCCACTTTAGAGGAAGGAGTTTTCATCAACCTTGGATCGGCTGTCATAATGCCTGAGGTGTTTTTAAAGGCCCTGAGCCTTGTAAGAAATCTTGGACACGAGGTTAGGGCTTTTACAACCGTAAACATGGATTTCATTCGACACTATAGGCCTATGACCAACGTGGTGCAACGGCCCACTCTGGATGGTGGGAGGGGTTATAGTCTGGTTGGTCACCACGAGATTATGGTTCCCCTACTGGCCGCGGCGATCATTGAAGGCCTGAATGAAAGAAACACATAAGAGAGGAAGAACATGCCCATTTATGAGTTTAAGTGTTCAAAATGCAATGAAGAATTTGAGGCCCTCGTATTCCGTGAGAACGACGATGTGGTCTGCCCCCACTGCAAAGGGGATAAGCTGGAACGTCTTATGTCGGCCTGCGGTTTTAGGAGTAGCGGAGGTTTTACAGCTTCTTCTGATTCATCCGGATGCGCTTCCTGTACTAGCACCAACTGCAGCACTTGCCACTGAAGACAAACTGTTTATGAACAGGATGGATTACGCCCTTGTCATGACATGGTCGCGCGTTTTGCTCTGGCACTCGATGTATATCTGCAGATGAGCTTTTAGGGCTCAAGCCTTCAA